>CAMDJY010000049.1 GCA_945901145.1 Legionella genomosp. 1
AAATTGATTTCATCAATATGCTCAGTCACAGCGGACTTGAGCGCATTGAAGTCACGAGTTTTGTTTCAACAAAAGCGATTCCACAATTAGCAGACAATCAATTAGTATTCCAGACCATAGAAAAACCACCCAAGGTCAGATTTTCAGCATTAGTTCCCAATGAACAAGGCATGCAACAAGCACTCACGGTAGGCTTACAAGAAATTGCATTATTTACAGCGGCCAGTGAGTCATTTAATCAACATAATATTCGCTGTTCAATTGCCGAGAGTATTCAGCGCTTTCAACCAGTGATAACGCTTGCAAAACAAAATAATATTTATATTCGTGCCTATATTTCCTGTGCACTGGGATGTCCCTATGAGGGTTCAATTGCGCCGAGCCAAGTGATTGCAGTGATCAACCAATTACAAGCGCTCGGCGTTGATGAAATCAGCTTAGGCGATACCATCGGTGTCGGCACCGCTAAACAAACCAAATCACTCATTCAAGCAATCTTAGAGCATATGCCTCAAGAGCAGATTGCGATGCATTTTCATGATACTTATGGTCAAGCCATCGCCAATATCTACGCCGCGCTTGAAACTGGAATTACGCATTTTGACAGTTCTGTAGCGGGTTTAGGTGGATGCCCCTATGCGCGGGGTGCTACGGGCAACGTTGCAACAGAAGATGTGCTCTACTTAATGCATGGATTAGGCCTACATACTGGCATTGATATCTATAAAATCGTCGCCGCCGGTGACATGATTTGTAAAACCCTCAACCGAAAAAATCAATCTAAAGTTGCAACAGCGCTGCTGGCAAATTGCTAATTTTAGGTAAATAATGCTTTAAGCTTCACTATCTCATCATGAGGCAATCCAGTAAACCGACTAATTTTATCTAATGGCTCATGATCTTTAAGCATGTTCATTGCTATTTCAACCTTACCTTCAGCATAAGGGGGTTGAAGTCCAACGGTACGGAAACGTACGCTAAGGAAGTGCCGTATTCTTCGATAGCTGATTTAGAACGATCAATAAATCCAGATTGTTTGGTTTTACGGCAATGTCTGTAAAATAATGAAAGCTCAAAGCTCTTTTACGTTTAAGTGCACTTCATTGGAAGCAAATTTGGCAACGATATCCAATTCACCGCCCATGGCTTCAATATAACGCTTCAGGGTGGACAGTTTCATGTCACGCCGTCTTTCTGTTCTTGAGACATTAGCCTGTTTAGTATTAAGTTTAGTTGCCATATCTTCTTGAGTAATATGCAACTGCTCACGTATTTCATGTAAAAGAACTTCCTTAAGCAATTGACTGGTTTTTTCTTCAACCGCCTTTTGCGCAATTAAGCTCATTTTGCTTTTTAATGTTGAAAAGGACTTAGCCATGGTTCTTTTCCTCCGTTTTTAAAATTAAGAGATGTTTTTGGTACAAACGCTCAGCAATAGGAATATTTTTTTCATACCAACGATCATCTCCTGTTTTATTACCGCCCAAAAGTAAAATTGCACAACGTCTCGGATCGAAAGCATACAAAATTCTGTATGGGTCACCTGCATGTTGGATACGTAATTCACGCAAGTGCGTAAGTTTTGAACCCTCAATTCCAGATGAAAAAGGAAACTTTAGATTCGGTCCGCATTCTTCCAAAAGATTTACTGTTGATGCGATATCAATCTGCTCTCCTTCCGTGAGACTCTCCCACCAAAGTTCAAATTCATCGGTATATTCAACATCCCATATCACTACTATAGTCCAATAATATATTACATGCAAGTAATATTACTTTAATGTAATTTTTTTAGCAATCAAATTCAATAGGTTTGAAGTCCAATGGTACAAAAACGTATGCTATGGATCTTCAATGTTATCAGCAAGCTGGTTGAATGGCCTGAGTTCACCCTACATAACTTTTTCATTTAGAACAAAAGAGTAATGCCCAAGTACATTTTAATGCCTCGATAAATTTATGAAGATAAGCAGCGGCTTCATCGGTTAAGGCCGGTACCTCGATTGTTATTTTTTGATATTTCATGACTAAGTTCCTAATTATTTACGTTTATTGGTTGGTTTTGACGGAGTAAAGCATTCAAAGAACAATTGCTCATCTAATGACTGTCGGTCTTGTTGAGACGCTGTAGCGAGTAATTCGCCGGCCATAACACACAGAACTCGATAATTACCCATAGAATGCTCACATAATGTTTGTATTAATCCCGCTGTCATGAGATGAGGATTACCCGCCTGTTCGAGCAAATATCTGAGTGCTTCATCAATGAGTAAGACAGGTCGCAACAAAGTGCTTTGTAAATGATGCAGCCACCGTTCACCTACAAAAACAGGATAATTACGTTAGAGCCAATTAACTCACTCCAATGTCCATAATCCATATCTGTATTGCCAATTTTAGAAAAAAGATTTTAAGTTGACATTTTCACACCCCAGGCTTAGCATTCATGGTTTAATTGTCATCTCTACGGAACCAACCTACATGTCAATCCACAACCTACGTAAGTTGGTGCATGAAGACTTTAAGGCTGTTAATGATTTAATCATTCAGAATAGCCAATCAACAATCAATTTAGTCAGTGATCTATCCAATCATTTAATCCAAAGCGGTGGTAAACGTATTCGACCGTTATTGGTATTATTAACAAGCCGTGCCTGTGGTTATCTTGAGGATAAACATATTATTCTTGCGACCATGATTGAATTTTTTCATACAGCAACGCTATTACACGACGATGTCATTGATGAATCTACGCTGCGTCGTGGCCGAGAGACGGCAAATCAAATTTGGGGCAGTAAGGCTAGTATTTTAGTCGGTGATTATCTATTTACGCGCTATATGCAACTCATGATTGATGTCGGTGATTTAAATATTATGCGTGTTCTCACCGATATGGCTTATCAAATTGGTTGCGGTGAAATTAAACAACTTGCAAATCGTCACAATCCAGTACTTACAGTTGAAGACTATTTTGACGTCATTCGCTCCAAAACATCGCTCCTATTTGCAGCATCAGCGCAAATTAGTGCCATCTTAAGCCAAGCTTCGCCTAGCGTTGAGCAGTCTTTATTTACTTATGGACTACACGTCGGCAATGCTTTTCAATTGACAGATGATGCACTAGATTACTGCTCAGATGCACAGACCTTAGGTAAAAATATTGGTGATGATTTAGCTGATGGCAAGGCAACGATGCCATTATTATACGCATTACAAAAAGGCACGGCCGTACAGCAACAAACCATCCGAGAAAGCTTAATAGAAGGCTCTCTAGCGCGCTTACCGGATGTCATCACCGCAATTACAGAAACAGGTGCAATTGAATATACGAAACAATTAGCAGAACAAGAAATTGACAAAGCATTATCTGCTTTAGAATCATTAAACAATAGTATCTATAAAGAAGCTTTAATTGAATTAGCCAAATATGCCACGCTAAGGGACCATTAAAGCGCTACGAGGCATCTGCATATCTAGTCCAAGAGAAACTAGAAGAGCAAGACTATGTACTAAAGCGACGGCGATGGCTAATGCGATTGATATCGCAACAGTGACGACAGTCAATGGCACCCAAAAAGGCGAAAGAACAAGGGCAGTGCATACGTCTTTTACTAAACACATCGGTAACAACGAATATTTCTCAAGATGAGTATAAGCCACATCTCTAAAAAAACGATTTGTTTTACGCACATAGCTCATCAGTCATCACTCCGTAATCACTATACATTAAAACGAAAATGCATCACGTCCCCATCTCGAACCACATAGTCTTTGCCTTCTAAACGCAGTTTACCGGCTTCTTTAGCACCTTGCTCACCTTGATAAGTCACGAAATCTTGATAAGCAGTCACCTCGGCACGAATGAATCCTTTCTGAAAATCAGTATGTATCACACCAGCTGCCTGAGGAGCTGTTGCACCGCAGGGAATGGTCCACGCGCGAACTTCTTTGACACCGGCAGTAAAATAGGTTTGTAATCCTAATAGCGCATAGCCTGCACGAATGACTCGATTTAGACCTGGCTCTTCCAAACCTAAGTCTTGCATGAATTCAGCACGATCTTGTTCATCAAGCTCGGCAATCTCAGATTCAGTGGCAGCACAAAGCGGAACAACAGCGGCATGTTCTGCTGCAGCTAAAGCACAAACTGCATCAAGCAATGGATTGTTTTCGTAACCATCATCGTCAACATTAGCCACATAAAGCACGGGCTTAGCAGTCAATAAACATAAGCGCTGCGCAACTGCTCGCTCTTCTGCAGTTAACGTCAGTATCCGCACAGGAAGGCCTAGATTCAAATGTGTTTTAATTTTTTCTAGAGTTTGTGCTTCAAAAATCGATTCTTTGTGACCGCTTTTACTATTTTTTACAGTTTTTACCAGCGCTTTATCCACGGTATCAAGATCTGCTAAAGCTAACTCGGTATTAATGACTTCGATATCGTTCACAGGATTGACACGACCTTGTACGTGAACAATATCAGCATGTTCAAAACACCGAACCACATGCGCAATGGCATCGGTTTCACGGATATTTGCTAAAAATTTATTGCCCAACCCCTCGCCTTGTGAAGCCCCTTTGACTAAACCGGCAATATCAACAAACTCCATCACGGTTGGGACAACACGCTCAGGCTTTACAATCGCACTCAACACCTTGAGCCGTGGATCGGGAACTGTCACGACACCAACATTCGGCTCAATAGTACAAAATGGATAATTGGCAGCTTCAATACCTGCTTGCGTTAATGCATTAAATAAGGTTGATTTCCCTACATTAGGTAAACCGACAATCGCGCATTTAAATCCCATATATTATCCTTGATTTAACTCTGTCATCGCATGAGCGACCTGCCCTCTGAGCAATATTGGCATCACACGCATCGTATCATTGATGGCTTGATCAATGCTATTTTTTTCTACAAGACTTGGTTTGCCAAGCACATAATTTAAGACCAGAGAGGCGTGCCCCGGGTGGCCGATGCCAACACGAAGTCGATGGAAATTAGCACTACCGAGTTGTGCGATAATATCTCGCAAGCCATTATGCCCACCATGACCACCGCCGCTCTTGAGCTTAATGCGTCCGGCAGGCAGATCAAGATCATCGTGTGCAATAATCATTTCTTCTGGCTGAATACGATAGAATTGTGCAACTGCACGAACAGATACACCACTCTGGTTCATAAATGTCAGTGGGAGTAAGATATTGCAATTTAGCTCAGCTGTATTTAATAAAGCGAGTTCGCCTTGAAATTTTTTATCTGTTTGCAACGAGATATGTTGATTCTTAATCAAAGTCTCAATAAGCCAAGCCCCTGCATTGTGACGAGTAAGCTCATATGAATGACCAGGATTACGTAGTCCGACAATTAATTTGATTGACATAGCCGTGGATGTCCAATAACTAAGACTTTGATTGATCATCTTACAATGACCAATCAAAGCATATGCATTACTCGGCTTCTGATGCGTCAGAATCCGGGTGAGAATCATGAGAATCTTCAACATGCTCAGCAGCGTCTTCAGAAGCTTCTTCTGCTTCAGCTTCCTCAACTGTTTCACTCATTTCTGCTTTGCTCAAATGAATACTAACAATCGGATGATCATGTCCACCCGTTGCTGGATCAACAGCCAACTCAACCCCTTGAGGTAAAGTCAGGTCAGAAAGATGTAACACCTGATTTAATTTCAATGCACTTAAGTCAAGTTCAATAAATTCAGGTAAATAACGCGCTTCACAACGTACTTCGACTTGCGTCATCGTATGGTTAATAACGCCACCGTCACTCAGACCAGGCGCTTGTTCTTCATTCACGAAATGGATTGGAACCATCTTCACCAACACGTCAGTCGCTGAAACACGTTGTAAATCCATATGCAAAATTACAGGACGAAAAGGATGACGTTGCAATGCTTTTAAAATCACACGTTCAGCTTTTGCTTGTCCATCGACCACCAAATCAAAAACTGACGAATAAATACTTTCTGTTTCCAACGCTTTGATCACAACATTTTGAGGAATCACGATAGATTGCGGTGCACGATCTCCACCGTATAAAACTGCTGGAACTTTATTTTCAAGACGACGCAGGCGGCGGCTCGCACCTTTCCCCACATCTGCTCTTGTTTGCGCTTCTAATCGAATTGATGACATAGTCTGTCTCCAAACATTCATATAAAAATACTAAAAACTACACCTTGCGACCAGGGTAGCGGCCTGAAAAAACTCTTTAATCAGTTAATCAGAAGAAAAGAGACGGCGAAGTATACATGATAGTTTGAATAACTACAATTTTATCATAAATGACCATAATGAACTTGAAGTTATCGAAAAATTTGAATAGAATGTTGCATTTTTAGTGGTGAAAGCCTCCCGAGGCAGTTTGGAGATACGCAATGAATTATGCAGTAATTAAAACAGGCGGTAAACAATACCGTGTTCAAGTTGGTGATGTGCTAAAAATAGAGCAACTTCCTGCCGAAGTCGGCACGAACGTAACTTTTTCTGAAGTATTGATGGTCAGTGATGGCGAGCAAGTGACTTGTGGTACGCCTGTTTTAGACAACTTCAATGTTCAAGCTGATGTATTAGACCATGGCCGTCACAAGAAAATCAAAATTATTAAATTCCGTCGTCGTAAACACCACATGAAACAAATGGGACATCGACAAAACTATACACAAGTCAAAATTACAGCGATTGGCAAGTAAGAGGATATAAAACATGGCAACGAAAAAAGCAGGTGGTAGTACCCGTAACGGCCGCGACTCAAAACCTAAGTACCTTGGTGTCAAGCGTTCTGGCGGTCAATTAGTCGGTGCAGGTGAAATTTTAGTGCGTCAAAGAGGCACTCGTTTTCATGCTGGAGATGGTGTCGGCATGGGACGCGACCATACACTTTATGCACGCGTAACAGGCTTTGTTCAGTTCGTTAAAAAAGGCGTCAAAAGTCGCAAATATGTGAGCGTTGATCCTGTTGAATTTGTAGAAATTCAAGAAGCATAGGGCTTCAACTGAACATCGGAACACCCCCATGAAGTTTGTCGACGAAGCCACGATTAAAGTAGAAGCAGGAAACGGTGGCAATGGCTGTCTGAGTTTTCGTCGTGAAAAATTTATACCCAGAGGTGGCCCTGATGGTGGCGATGGCGGCAATGGCGGGTCTATCTACTTGGAAGGTACCAAGGATTTAACCACCTTGGTTGACTTTCGCTTTCAACGACACTACAAAGCAGACAATGGTCAGTCAGGTATGGGTGGCAACTGCACCGGCAAAGCGGGCGACGATTTAATCATCAAAGTGCCCGTCGGCACATTAGTCTATGATATCAATACCCATGAGCAGCTCGGAGATATCGCCGATGATGGCGTGCGATTACTGGTCGCTCAGGGTGGCTGTCATGGACTAGGCCATACGCGGTCTAAAAGTAGTGTCAATCGTACGCCGAGGCAAACAAGTCAAGGCACATTGGGTGATGTACGACAATTACGCTTAGAGCTTCGCGTATTAGCTGATGTTGGTTTATTAGGTTTGCCCAATGCTGGTAAGTCAACATTAATTCGTGCAGTATCCAGCGCCAAACCTAAAGTAGCAGATTATCCATTTACCACTTTGCATCCAGCGCTTGGCGTCGTGCGGGTGGAAGCCTATAAAAGTTTTGTGATGGCGGATAGTCCAGGGCTGATTGAAGGTGCTGCGGATGGTGCCGGGCTTGGCCACCAGTTTTTAAAACATTTATCACGAACTTGTATTTTATTACATGTCATTGATATCGCACCACTCGATGAAAGCGATCCTGTGGTATCAGCGCAGATTATCTTAGATGAATTAAAAGCCTATGACCCCAGTCTACTTGATAAACCACGCTGGTTGGTCTTAAATAAAATCGATTGTATCCCCGATGAAAAGCAACGCCAAGCAATCATCGATCATATTATCCAAGGCCTTGCCTGGACCGGTCGAGTATTTCCAATTTCTGCGATTGCTGCACAAGGCACCCAAGCCTTGTGTTATGCCTTAATGCAATTCATTGATGAATTAAACCAGCGCGAAAGCGCGCATTGAAATTTTAAAATCAATATCAACCATTAATAAATGATTCGGTAAAACATCGTGCCATTCAGAATCAACATTACTTAATTTCTCAGAAGAAACTAAAATACAATGCTGTGGACCCACCTGGCTCATCATCGGATCATCCGCTGCATTCACCGGGCGCTTAATCAAATAATTACCGATAGAATAATGCATGGTTTCTGGAATAATTTTCGGGTCGCTGCAATAGCGACTGGCTAACAGCCTACGACCATCGGTTATACAAACATTAAAATACGAGGTTGCCTCTGAATTAAACGATCGTGACAATCGCAATGCTTCTTGCAACGCTTCTTGCAAAACTTCGGCAACAATTTGAATATCCTCTAAATCACGCCCTTTCGCCAATTGTAAAAATAGTGCGAATAGATGCTCTGAATCAGTATCGCCTTTAATCCAATTATAAATATCATCATCGAGCAGTCGTCGTAAATGACGCTTCACTTGCACAAAATCTGCAATACAGCCATTATGCATCAGCATCCAAGGGCCATAAACAAAAGGATGGCAATTAAACTGCGTCACGCCCCCTGCGCTTGCTGCTCTGATATGTGCAAAAAACACAGATGATTTAATTTTTGCAGTTAAATTCAATAAATTCGTATCACTCCAAGCGGGAGAAATAGACGTAAACAAAGCCGGCTCAGGGGCGATCGCGGGCACATACCAACCCAAACCAAAACCATCGCCATTGGTTGGCACTGAAGTTTCTCGTGCTTGAAAACTCTGCAGGATCAATGAATT
>CAMDJY010000050.1 GCA_945901145.1 Legionella genomosp. 1
CATGGTCATTCAACATGCACCACCATTAGTTAATGGTCGCCGCATTAAGTTAAGATATGCGCATATCGGCGGACATAATCCACCGTTGATTGTTATTCATGGCAATCAACTCGATGCATTACCTGATAGTTATAAACGCTATCTCAATAAGGCTTATACTGAAAAATTGAAACTCATTGGTACCCCTCTTAAACTTGAGTTCAAAGGGGGAGAAAATCCTTATAAAAATAAAAAAAATAAATTAAGCGAGCGGCAATTAAAGCATAGAAAGCGAATGATGAGTTGGGTGAAAAAGAAGCGATAATTCAAGGAACATCATGACGTTAGCAGACAGGTTTGGTTCAGTCACAGACAGTCACCGCATAGCAATCGATCAAATTAAGCGCTCTAAGCTATGTCAGAGGACGCATTACAATGTCCTTGATCTTGGCGTTGGAGATGGCGCTTTTTTAAGTAAGTTAAATGCGCATCTACCGTTGGCTGAATTTACTGGTATTGATGTGTGTGGTGAGATGTTAAAACGTGCTCAAGCGTTATTGCCCATGAAAACTATTGAGGCAAGTGCGACTGAGGTTGAGCATTATCTTCCGCCACATAGTCAAGATCTCGTGTTAGCGCATTTTATTAATGCTTATATTCCAACCCATACTTTATTTAATACAGCGAATATGCTCACGCGAGCAACAGGATACTTTTCGATTATAACCACGACCTATGATTCATTTCCGATTGCGCAGCAATATTTAGCAGATTTTATTGCACAAGGCTCATTATTGAGTAGTGTTGTGGGTCATTATTATAAATCTATCGTTAAAAGTACGACGGTTGTTGCTAATCAAGCCGAATTGCTGCAAACATTTAAAGATCATGATTTCGAAATACTGGAACATTATCGGCTCAACATTCCCATTGTGTTCAATAATATCGAAGATTTGGCGTTATTTGGTATGGAAGGTACTTGGTTTTTAAATAGCTTATCTATTCGTATGTTGCCAAAACATTTTTTATTGGAACGTTTAAAACGATTATTTAGTAAAATTTTTACCTTTCCTTATCAAGATACTCATGTGATTGATGTCATCCTTGCCAGAAAATAAAGGCCAGAAAATAAAGGCCAGAAAATAAAGGATATTAGCCCAATGAACGCTCAGATGGTTTTTCATGAAATTCAGGCATTAAGTGAGCAAATTAGACGCTATGACTATCATTATTATGTCCTAGATGCACCGTTAGTCCCTGATGCCGAATATGATCGTGTTTTTAAGAAACTGCAAGCTTTAGAGGCTCAACATCCTGAATATATTCAGGAAAATTCTCCGACCCAGCGCGTTGGCATAACGCCTGTAACAGAGTTGCTGCCTATTCAGCATCAACTGCCTATGTTGTCTTTATCCAACGTTTTTTCAGAAGATGCATTAGCAACTTTTATCCAGCGGGTCGCTGATCAGCTAGAGCGACCTGCCGATGATTTATGGTTTAGTTGTGAGCCTAAATTTGATGGTTTAGCTGTGAATTTAATCTATGAGCAGGGCCGTTTAATCTCTGCCGCGACACGGGGCGATGGCACGGTTGGGGAGACGATTACGCAAAATATTAAAACCATTCCGTCGGTTCCACTGATGATCTTGACCAAACCGGCACCGCGTTTGATTGAAGTCCGTGGTGAAGTCTACATGCCGAAAGCGGGCTTCGAAGCATTAAATGCTACAGTGCGCACCGAAGGGGGTAAACCTTTTGCGAATCCCCGCAATGCTGCCGCAGGCAGCTTACGCCAATTAAATCCTGCGATCACAGCGACTCGTCCTCTTGACATATACTGTTATGGGATTGGTGCCTGTGAGGGTTTTGATTTACCTGATAGTCATCTTGAACAGATGCAAGTGTTGCAAACATTCGGCTTTCGTATTCCCCAACAATTGCAAAAAAATCAAGGCTTACAAGGCTGCTTGGCTTATTATCAACATCTCTTAGAGGTGAGAAATACTTTACCATTTGAAATTGACGGGGTCGTTTATAAAGTTGACAGCACGCGTTTTCAAAGACAATTAGGCTTTATTTCCCGAGCACCTCGGTTCGCTGTTGCGCATAAATTTCCAGCTTTAGAAGAACTGTCCCAAGTATTAGCGGTTGATTTTCAAGTTGGGAGAACCGGTGCTATTACCCCGGTTGCCAGACTTCTACCGGTCGTTGTTGCGGGCGTTACAGTCAGTAACGCGACTTTGCATAATATGGATGAAATTCATCGTAAAGATATTCGTATTGGCGATTGGGTGGTGATTCGGCGTGCCGGCGATGTCATTCCTGAAGTTGTTTCAGTCATATTAGAAAAACGTCCTCAAAATACACAATTAATTCAGATGCCAAGCCATTGTCCTGTGTGTCAGGCTGCAGTGATTCACCCCGAAGGTGAAGCTATCGCACGCTGTAGCGGCGGCTTATTTTGTAAAGCGCAATTAAAACGCATGGTTTGGCATTTTGCATCGAAGCGTGCTATGGCGATTGATGGTTTAGGACGTGAATTAATTGATCTGCTCGTTGAAACGCGTTTTTTGAAAGACGTTGCGTCTTTATATGAGCTTTCTGCTGAAGAATTAGCGTTCTTACCACGTATGGGAAAAAAATCAGCGGATAATTTACTGAAAGCACTGGAGAAAAGTAAAACAACAACGCTGCAACGGTTTTTGTATGCCTTGGGGATTCGCGATATTGGTGAAGAAAGTGCTCGCGTACTTGCGCATGCTTTTGCAGATATCGATGAACTTAAGCAAGCGTCAATTGATGTACTGATGTCTTTAAAAGATATTGGGCCAGTGGGTGCCGAATCTATAGTCCATTTTTTCTCACAAGCACATAATTTAGAAGTCATAGACAAATTAAGGGCACTTGGTGTACATTGGCCGATTGTGAAAAAAATTGAAATCGATAAATCCCATTTCTTTTATGATAAAACTTGCGTCTTAACCGGTACTTTAGATCATATGGGGCGCGATGAAGCTAAAGTAAAATTATTAGCTTTAGGCGCGCGTGTTGCCGGTCAAGTTTCTACAAAAACAGATTATGTGATTGCGGGTCAGGATGCAGGTTCGAAATTAGTGAAAGCAACACAATTGGGCATTAAGATTTTAACAGAAGATGAATTTTTGAAATTATTATGAAAAAGCAAGATTTTTATTTCGAATTACCGGAAGAGCTCATTGCTCAATATCCATTAAAAAATCGCAGTGATTCACGTTTATTAACCTATTCGCGTCAAACGAAACAGATTGAGCATCATATATTCTCTGAGTTAGTGGACTTACTTTCTCCGGGTGATCTGTTGGTGATGAATGATAGTAAAGTCATTCCGGCACGCTTGTATGGACATAAAGCTTCTGGTGGAAAAATAGAGCTTTTAGTTGAGCGAATTACTGGAATATCGAGCTTTACAGCGCATATTAAAGCCAGTAAAGCACCAAAACCCGGGGCTTTAATTTATTTAGACAGAGGTTGGGTGTTTGAGGTTCAAGCCAAAATAGAAGATCTATACTTATGTCGATTTTTAGATGGCGAGGTTGGTGCTATTTTGGATGATATTGGCCATATCCCATTGCCATTATATATTCACCGAAAAGATGAAGCTTCAGATTTAAATCGTTATCAGACTGTTTATGCTAAGCATCAGGGATCAGTTGCAGCACCAACGGCTGGGTTACATTTTGATGATGGTTTATTAGATCGTTTACGTGCAAAAGGCATTGAGATAGATTATGTGACCTTGCATATTGGTTCAGGTACATTCCGGCCCGTGCGTACAGACTCAATTTATGATCATACCATGCATCAGGAGTGGTTCACAGTTCGTGAAGCATTATGTGAACGCATTAAACGCACACAGGCATCGGGCCATCGAGTCATTGCTGTGGGTACTACGGCTATGCGTAGTTTAGAAAGTGCTGCAGTCAACGGTCAGATAGAGCCTCAATCTCGGGATACTGACATTTTTATTTATCCAGGATATAAATTTAAAGTCTGTGATGGTTTAATTACAAATTTTCATTTGCCTGAGTCGACGTTACTCATGCTAGTATCTGCTTTTGTTGGTTTGGATGAAGCATTACGTCTTTATCAAACTGCCATAGATGCTCGTTATCGTTTTTATAGCTATGGGGATGCAAATTTGTTGTTATGAATACTGTTTATATACCTAGCCTCACAACACCAGAAGGCTCCGCGTTAATTGCTGAAGACTGGGAACGTATTGGCATTCATATAGTTTCTTATGATTTACCCATGTTATTGGCAAAGCCTGGATTAGATGTGCTTAAACAAATCCCGTTATTATCACGATATGTCGGTTGGCAAGGTCAACTCGTCCTCAACGCTTCTCATCTTCAACAAAATCATCAGGGTTTGTATACGATGCGCTCACCATATGATGGGCGTGTACAGCGGTTTTCAGCCGAAATGATTCTCGCATTCATTAAAACACTGCAACCAGATATTTTAGTGCTTGCCACAGGCATGTTTAAACAAATTGATGAAAGTTTATCTGAAGCTATGCAAATTATCATACCCTATGATGATGTATTCGCAATGAATCATACAAATTTATATGCTGGTATATTGTTAGCGTTTGATGAAACCACAGAAAAACTCACTGATCTGATGATCAAGCAAGAAAAAATTGCCCATCTAAATACACCTTGTTATCTTTCAGGCTCATTTTCTTTGCAATTACACCAGCAATTAAAAAATATAGGTTTTATGTGGATTGAATCCAATCGTCCGGCACAAGATGCAGTGAATGGCATAGTTTATTGCGAGCACGAAGTTAAATCTATCCAAGATTTATCTATGGCAACGGCTTTTGAGCCGTTAGATGACAAATGTCAGTGTGTTGCTTGTCAGAGCCAACTCACAAGAGCGTATCTACATCATTTGTATGTAAATACGCCTGCGCTTTGCCAAAGATTTTTAATTCAGCATAATGTTAATTATTATAAATGTCTGTCATGATTTTCGTAGGTTCTTCGAGAATGTTTAATATTTCGATAGCACAATAA
Source organism: Legionella genomosp. 1 (assembly GCA_945901145.1). GTDB lineage: Bacteria > Pseudomonadota > Gammaproteobacteria > Legionellales > Legionellaceae > JAGVJT01. The sequence continues at coordinate 5,043 of CAMDJY010000050.1, forward strand.
ACTTTATCTCGCTTGCTATCATTCATCTTTTTAATAATGCCAGCAGTTTCAAGTTTTTGAACACTTCTTTGTTTAATTATTTTTTAGGTGATTAACTTCTTCAGCATTCATAAAATAATTTGTTGATGATCTTTTTCCAAAATCAATTTATATCCACAAGCGTGCGAAATATTAATAAAATTGCTGAGTTTTATATCATCTAGGTAATTTTTGCTGTTTCTTTAGCACTGCGTGCGTGAATTTTTTCCTCTTCTGTTGGATCGTAGCGTTTATTCATACTTATCTCCTTTAAGTATGAATATAGCACAAATGAAAATAAAAATTACTTTTTGATCTATTTTATCCCGTTAAATTACCCGCCAATGACTTCCTTTTGAGGTATCTTCGAGTTCAATGCCCTCAGCAAGTAATAATGCACGGATTTCATCGGCACGTGCCCATTGGCGTTCAAGGCGGGCGCGTTCTCTTTCTTGAATCAGTGTTTCAATGTGGCTGATTTTTTCTTTTGAAATTCCAGACCGTAAAAAATTATCAGGTGCTTCGTGTAATAAGCCGAGGGTATTGGCTAAATATTTCAAAGTGACGGCTAAAGAACGCGTATTTTGCTTATTTAATTCGTGAGATAGTTCAAACAGAATAGACAATGCGATTGGCGTGTTGAAATCATCTGACATGGCTTCAAAGAAAGCATTTGTCCAGGTTTTATCGAGTAAGTTTGCATCATGGCTTGTCGCTGATGTGAACAGATCTGAGAATAAACGCATTGATTGATAAAAGCGCTTCAATGCTTTTTGAGCCAAGCCAATGGTTGCTTCTGAGTAGTTCAGTGGGCTTCTATAGTGACTGCTGAGTAAGAAATAACGTAAGGTTTCTGGATGATATTGTTTGAGTGCATCACTAATTAATAAAAAATTACCAGTTGATTTTGACATTTTTTCATTGTTCAGCTGTAACATGCCAACATGTAGCCAATAGTTCGCAAAGTTTTTCTGAGTGATTGATTCACTTTGGGCAATTTCATTTTCATGATGCGGGAATTGTAAATCTAAACCGCCACCATGAATATCAAATTGCTCGCCGAGTGCTTCCATGGCCATCGCCGAACACTCAATATGCCAACCGGGTCGTCCGGCACCCCAAGGAGAGGGCCAGCTGGGTTCGTTAGGCTTAGCTTGCTTCCAGAGGACAAAGTCAAGCGGTGAGCGTTTATCTTCAGAAATGGCGACCCGTGCGCCTGAGATTAAGCCCTCGATATCTTTGTGCGCTAATTTTCCATAATCAGGAAAACGTTGGACTTCAAAGCAGATATCTCCGTTTTTACTAAGATAGGCAATTTCTTTATCGAGTAGCTGTTGAATTAAGCTAATAATGGCATCGATCGAAGTTGTTGCACGCGGTTCGTGGGTCGGCGCTAAGCAATTTAATGCTGCCATATCTTGATGCATGGAGTGAATATAAAGTTCAGTTAAGGCGTTGATATCAAGCTGTTGTTCATCGGCACGGGCGATGATTTTATCGTCAATGTCGGTAATATTGGTGACATAGGTGACGTCAAAATTTAATGCTTGAAAAAAACGTACGATGACATCAAAACACACCATGGAGCGGGCGTGGCCAAGGTGGCAGTGATCATAGACTGTGATACCGCAGACGTATAAGCCTAATTTGCCGTCTATGAGGGGCTTGAAGATTTCTTTTTGACGGGTTAACGTGTTGTACAGTTTAATCATTACTATGTCCTAACTATTGTCCTAGATGTTAATTTTTGCCCAGGTATCTTTGAGATCGACCACCCGATGACACGCTGTGACTTGGTCGTTTTCGACTGCAGAGACAGCATAATAGCCTAACCGTTCAAATTGAAAAACTTCACTGAGTTTTGCCGATTTTACCGAAGGTTCAGCGAAGCCTTGCAGATGGTGTAAAGAATCGTGATTTAAAAATTGCATAAAATCTTCTTCGCGACCTGGATTTGCATCATGAAATAATCTGTCATATTGAGCAATCTGAATGGGATGCGCATGTAGTGCTGAAACCCAGTGAATCACCCCTTTGACTTTTCTATCTACTGGATTTTTGCCTAAAGTGTCTGGATCATGGGTGCAATGTAATTCAATGATTTCACCGGACTTGTTTTTAATAACATCGGTACAACGAATGATATAAGCATGACGCAAACGGACCTCACTTCCTGGCGATAGTCTAAAATAGCCTTTGGGTGGGTCTAATAAAAAGTCGCTGCGTTCAATATAAATTTCTTTGGAGAACGGCATGATACGCTGACCCATGGTTTCATCTTGTGGGTTAAAAGCAACTTGCAGCTGTTCTATTTGGTCGTTTGGATAATTGGTGATGATGATTTTAATGGGGTCAAACACGCATAGCGCGCGTTTTGCTTGGGTATTCAAAACATCACGAACACAGGTTTCCAGAACCGACATATCAATGACAGAATCACTGCGTGAAATGCCGATTTGTTCACAAAACTGATGTAATGCTTGCGGCGGATAGCCGCGTTTACGCATGCCTTGGATGGTTGGTAATCGGGGATCATCCCAGCCGTTGACCACACCAGAGTCAACTAATTGTTTTAATTTACGTTTACTGGTGACGGTATGCGATAAATTAAGTCGTGCAAATTCAGTTTGAATTGGCTTGGCGGGGACGGGTAAATGCTCGATAAACCAATTATAGAGCGGTCGATGGTCTTGAAATTCGAGCGTACATAATGAGTGTGTAATTTTTTCAAGTGCATCTGAAATTGGGTGGGCATAATCATACATGGGGTAAATGCACCAAGTATCGCCTGTGCGTTGATGAGGAACATGACGAATACGATAGAGCACCGGATCTCGCATATTAATATTTCCTGATTGCATATCGATTCGGGCGCGTAATACATGAGCGCCATCAGCAAACTCTCCCGCTTTCATGCGTTGAAATAAATCTAGGCTTTCTTCAATGGGACGATGACGATAAGGACTGTCTCGACCCGGTTCTTGCAACGTCCCACGATAAGCGCGGATTTCTTCCATGGTCAGGCTATCAACATAGGCTAACCCCTGTTGAATGAGTAGGACGGCATAATCATACAAAATTTGATAATAATCAGAAGAATGCGTTATCGCAGTCCAGTTGAACCCCAACCATTTGACATCTTCGATAATTGCTCGAACATACTCGTCTTCTTCTTTCATGGGATTGGTGTCGTCGAAACGTAAATAACATTGTCCAGAAAATTCTTGGGCGAGTCCAAAGTTCAAACAAATAGATTTTGCATGACCAATATGCAAATAGCCATTGGGCTCTGGAGGAAAACGCGTGACAATATTTGTATGTTTACCGGATTCGAGGTCATCGATGATGAGTTGACGAATAAAATGTTTCGGTGCATCTAAAGACGTGTTTTTACTCATGGATCAATCCTGTTTTAAAAAAATAATGGACTATCTGTCGGGGAAAGCATGCCAAATTCTGGTGGATAACTCACGCCGGTTAAATAAAGACCATAGGGTGGGGCGGTTGCTGCACCTAAACGTCTATCTTTTGCGACTAAGACTTCTTTAACCCAATCAGCAGAGCGACGGCCAGAGCCCACAGCCATTAAGACACCAGCAATATTTCTAACCATGTGGTGTAAAAAAGCGTTGGCTGTAATTTCCATGATGACTAAATCTTCCCGGCGAAATATTTTAATTTTCTCAATATTGCGCATCGGTGTTTTAGATTGACACTCAACGGAACGAACCGAGGTA
>CAMDJY010000051.1 GCA_945901145.1 Legionella genomosp. 1
ACTTTAATCGAAAATGAAATTGATTTGTTACAAGTTGAAAAGCGGATTCGAGGCCGTGTTAAGCGTCAAATGGAAAAGAGCCAAAGAGAATATTATCTTAATGAGCAAATGAAGGCGATTCAAAAAGAACTTGGCGAAATGGGTGAAGAGGGCAACGAACTCGATCAACTTGAAAAATCCATTAATAAAGCGGGCATGCCAAAGGAAGCAAAAGACAAAGCACATGCTGAATTGCGTAAATTAAAATTGATGCCCCCGATGTCTGCAGAAGCAACTGTTGTTCGGCATTATCTTGATTGGATGCTCAGTGTGCCTTGGAAGAAACGTAACAAAATTGAATTTGATTTAAAAAAAGCAGAACAATTATTGGATCAAGATCATTATGGTTTAGAAAAAGTTAAAGAACGTATTATTGAATATCTCGCTGTACAGCAACGGGTAAAGCGTTTAAAAGGACCTATCTTATGTTTAGTCGGTCCACCAGGTGTGGGTAAAACCTCGTTAGGTCAATCGATCGCTAATGCTACCGGCAGAACCTTTATTCGAATTGCTTTGGGTGGTGTCAGAGATGAAGCAGAAATTCGAGGACACCGGCGGACTTATATTGGATCTATGCCTGGAAAGATTATTCAAAAATTGTGTAAAGCTGGTGTTAAAAATCCCCTGATTATGCTTGATGAAGTTGATAAAATGGCCATGGATTTTCGTGGGGATCCAGCATCAGCCTTACTAGAAGTTTTAGATCCTGAACAAAACCATACATTTAGTGATCATTACTTAGAGGTTAACTACGATTTAAGCGATGTGATGTTTATTGCAACCGCGAATTCTCTAGAAATACCAGCGCCTTTATTAGACAGAATGGAAGTGATTCGCCTTGCTGGCTATACTGATGATGAAAAAGTACATATTACTCAAAATTATCTTATTCCTAAACAGCGGATTGCCAATGGCTTAAAAGAAAATGAGATTGAATTCACCCACGATGGTATTCAAGAAGTCATTCGTCATTATACGCGCGAAGCAGGGGTTCGTAATCTCGATCGCAACATTGCAAATATTTGTCGAAAAGTTGTTAAAGATCTCCTGACACGTAAGCAGATTAAAAAAATCAAAGTAACTCAAAAAAATATTGAAAAATTTCTAGGGGTTGAAAAATTTCGCTATGGACTAGCAGAAGTCAATAATCAAATTGGTCAGGTGACAGGGCTTGCGTGGACAAGTGTTGGTGGAGAACTCCTGACAATAGAAGCTTCTATGATGCCTGGAAAAGGTAAAATTCTGCATACCGGTCAACTCGGTGAAGTGATGCAGGAATCTATTCATGCTGCACTCACTGTTGTCCGAAGTCGAGTCAAAACGTTTCATTTGCCTGAAGATTTTTATGAGACGCATGATATACATATCCATGTTCCTGAAGGGGCTACCCCTAAAGACGGCCCAAGTGCTGGTATTGGCATGTGTACAGTTCTCATGTCTGTCATTACTAAAATTCCAGTGAGAGCCGATGTAGCAATGACGGGTGAAATCACTTTGCGGGGGCAGGTACTTCCGATTGGTGGATTAAAAGAAAAATTGCTTGCAGCACACCGGGGTGGTATTAAGCAGGTGATTATTCCTGAAGAAAATAAGAAAGATTTGGTTGAAATTCCTGATAATATCTTAAAAAAATTAGTGATTCATCCCGTCAAAACTATAGAACAGGTTTTGGCAATTGCTTTGCTTCATGATCCAACGCAGGTGCGTGAACCTAAAAAAGAAAAAAAAGGTGTACGTTCGAAGACAAAAGACATGATGACAAAAAAAAAGTCACTAGAAACGAGAAATAATGATTTACATGTTGAGTAATACGGGGTATATTCTCGTCGTCGCTCAGTAATGACGGGCTTTAAACGATATAAATGCTTGACGCGAGCTAACGGATTTGATTTAATTTAATCCGGATTAAAGGAAGAAGACTAGCAAAGGGGATACAATGAATAAGAGTGAATTGATTGAAGCTATTGCTCAGGGTTCAGGTGTAACAAAGGCCGATGCGAATAGAGTTATAGAAACTTTTATGAGCACTGTGACTGATGTTTTAAAATCTGGAGACCAGCTTATTTTAACAGGTTTTTGCTCTTTGTCAGTTGGGAATCGGGCAGAAAGAAAGGGTAGAGATCCTCGTACTGGTAAAGAAATTAAAATTAAAGCATCACGGGTTGTTAAATTTAAGACTGGTAAATTGCTGAAAGAAGCAGTACAGAATTAACTTTTTTTGGGGTGCTTAGCTCAGCTGGGAGAGCATCGCCCTTACAAGGCGAGGGTCGCAGGTTCGATCCCTGCAGCACCCACCACGAGTTGGAGTGGTAGTTCAGTTGGTTAGAATACCGGCCTGTCACGCCGGGGGTCGCGGGTTCGAGCCCCGTCCACTCCGCCACATATTACGCGCCTTAGGGCGCGTTTTTCTTATGGATTTCCGATGATACTGCAAAAACTTAATAAACGTCTTCAAGGAACAGTTGCATGGATTATTGTTGTTTTGGTGGCAATTACGTTTACGCTTTTTGGTGTAGAATATTATATGCAGTCTCGACAATCACCTTCAGATATAATTGTTGAGATCAACCATAAATCTATTTCAAAACAGTATTTCGATACTCAATATGAACGTTTTCGTCGCATGATTGACTCTCAGCAAAAGACTCCCATAGCAGAACAACAATTAAAACAAACCCTACTCAATGACCTAATATCTAAACGTATTGCCCTAGATTCTGCAGAGCATTTTGGTTTTTACCTAAGTCGTACCCAAGCCGACCAAGCGATTATGCAAATTCCTCAATTCCAAGAAAACCATCATTTTTCTCCAGAGCGTTATCAGCAAATTTTAAGTCATGGCTTATTAACCCACGATACGTTTCAACAAGAAGTGCTTCAAGATCTATTATTAAATCAACAACGGTTTGCTTTTATCGCAACGGCTTTCGCTTTACCTTCTGAAGTTGATACATTTATAAAACAGGATGCTCAAAAACGTGATTATCGTTATTTGCTTATATCCGATGATTTGTTTTTAAATAAATTAATAATTTCATCAGATGAGATTAAAAAATATTATCAAAAACATGCACAGCAATATCAAGATCCAATGACTGTGAGTCTAGATGTTGTGCGTTTAGCTATGCCAAATATTAAATCCCAAATTCAGGTAACAGAAGCGGATATTGTAGCTTATTACAAGCAAACTGGTGATTTAAAGCCTTTGAGTGAAGTACATTCGATGATTGAGGCGCAGTTGCTTCTGGAGCGTGCCCAATTTGCATTTTCGACTAAATTTGAAAGATTATCTGATTTAAGTTATGAAACCCCTGAGAGCCTAGAGCCTGTTGCTAAAGCCTTACATCTCCCGATGGAAAGAACCCCTTTTTTCAGTCAAGTCGGTGGTGAGTCTGATTTAACTAAAAATCCAAAGGTGATTCAGGCTGCATTTAGTCGAGATGTTTTAGAGCTGGGTAATAACAGTGCTCCAATCCAATTAGATGATGAAACTGTTATTGTCTTGCGTGTTGCGGATCACACAGAGCCTAAGCAAAAACCGCTTGATGAAGTGACACAGGTCATTAAAAAACAGCTTGCTCTTTTAAAAGCAAAGCAAGAAGCAATTAAATTGGGTGAGGCGATTTGGCATACTCAAGATAAAACAACTCGCGAACAGCTGATTAAAAATAATCAATTGCAATGGCAGTTAGCAAAAAATAAAAGCAAATCTTCTACGTCTATCAACCAATTAGCTTTTAACCTGGCAGCTCATCCGGGCGAGCTTACCGGTAGTTATTTGCAAGATCATGCTGGTTACGTGGTGATTGAGTTGCAACATGTTGCCGATGGTCAAGTGAGTAAGGTAGATTCAAAACAACGCGCCGATATTCAAAAACAACTAGCGTTGCAACAGGGTCAGTTGGATTATGATTTGTATTTGCAATATATTCTACGCCAGGCCAAGATCAAGCAATATTAAATTTGCATTTTCTGTTCAAAAAATCTAATATTACAGATTTTTAGATATGATCATTATGATTACTTTTAATTCAACCGTGCAAAAATCTCTCCATTTAACCAAGCAATATTTCTTTCATTCTGATGAAAAAACGATTGCTTGGTTACTTTTAATTGGCGCCGTGATCAGTATCTTGTTGATTGCGGGATGCACGTTTTTGCTCACTTGGTTTTCTACCCTCATGTGGACTGCGCTTTACATGACGAATCTCGCTTTGTTTCTTCATAGTTCGCTTTTATTTTCATTCAGTTTGATTGGCGTGATCACGGCATTTATTACCAAACAGTATTGCTCTGATTATTTAGGCAGTCGTTGGCGTAAGTGGGCTATTCTGCAATATACAGATAAATATTTAGATAAAAAAAGATATTTGTCTTTAGAACGCACGGCTCAACAGATTGATAATCCGGCACAACGGATTCAAGAAGATCTTAAATCTTTTGTTGATTTAACGTTACAGTTATCTTTGGATTTTCTGCATTCAAGTATTCGTATTGGTCTGTTTGTCGGTGTATTGTGGGTAGTTGGGGGTGCATTATCGATTTCATTGTTCGGTTTGAGTTTAACGATTCCCGGGTATTTAGTCTGGTGTGCAATATTATTTTCATTGCTTGGGAACTTTTTAACGCATAAAATTGGGCAGGTACTTTCTAAATTAACCAATCAAAAAAAACAACTTGAAGCTGATTTACGTAAAGAACTTGAATTTGTGCGGGGTGAAAGTGAAAACATTGCACAACTTCAAGCTGAGTCATGGCATAAACAGAAAATATTAGATAAAAATAATGCAATTTATGCCAATAGCAATCAAAAAATTAATACACAAACTAAAATTTCAATTTTTCAAAATTTTTATCTGCAGGCAACGTCTTATATTCCGCTGATTGCAACAGCACCGCTCATATTTTTAAATAAATTTCCTATAAATCAATTAGGTCAAGTGATTGGCGCATTTGTTGAAATTCAATCTGGATTTTCGTGGTTTGCTACGTCTTACCCAAAATTAATGGATTATCAAACGAGTATATCTAGGCTTTCTGCGTTAGATGAGGCTTTGCATGCTTTTGATAAACCTACGGCGAACGAACAGATTAAATTTCAAAATAGAGCATCGAACCAACCGATAGAAGTTAAGCATGTAAATCTCACAACACCGACCAGTACTCAACACATTTTACGTGGTATTGATTTAACTTTTAAGCCAGGCGAAACTGTTTTGATCAAAGGTGACTCAGGTCTTGGAAAAAGTTCTCTGTTTAAAGTTCTTGCTAATACTTGGGCCTATGGTAAAGGTGAAGTGAGTTTACCGCAATTGAAACATACATTTTTCTTATCACAACAGCCATTAATTCCTCATGCGTCATTAAGAGCTGTTTTGGCGTATCCTGAGCCTGAAAATACCTACCCAGATGCAGCGTATACAAGAGCGCTCGAGGCAGTCGGTGGGCTTGATGCTTTAATTAACCAACTAGATACTCAAGCAGCATGGTATGATCGTCTTTCAGGTGGAGAGAAACAACGCATTGCTTTTTGTAGAGTGTTACTCAAAAAACCAAAATGGCTGTTCATGGATGAATCAACATCAGCATTGGATGCAAAACACGAACAAAAAATTTATCAATTACTGAGGAATGAATTAAAAGAAACAACATTTATCAGTATCACGCATAACGCGAGCGTTAATGCATTTCATGACAGGATTCTGTTTTTGAAGAAAGATGCTGAGGGCCAAGTGACTATCCTTGAATCGCAACATTCTTTGAACGATGGTGAAATAAATTTAACTCAAAAGGATATGGCATGCTGACGCACGATATAAATTATCAGGATGATTTTCAATTAGACCATCGCTTACAGTCGAGTTGTTTTCAATTAATCGATTGGCCGCTTTGTCGGGTATTATTAAAAAATAATGCTGATTATCCGTGGTTTATTTTGGTCCCTCGTAGACAAAATTTGGTTGAAATCACTGATTTCTCGCAATCAGATCAACATCAATTAATGGATGAAGTGCATTTATTATCTAGAATTATTCAAGAATTTTTTCAACCTAATAAGATTAATTTAGCGAGTTTAGGCAATATTGTGAGCCAGTTTCATCTGCATGTCGTGGCTCGATTTCACCATGATGCTTTGTGGCCGCAAGGCATTTGGCAGTCTACAACCGCTGAAACGCCTTATCTTAACCCTGATGCGTTGATAAGCCGTTTAATAGTTTATTTGCAATTAAACAAAGTCGGTGTTTGTGAGACCAGCTCTGTTTGAGTCTGAGCCTCAGCGAATATTATCGTTAACGTTTTTTATAAGATGTTTTTTTTTGTAAAATTCAGCTCAGCCTATGATTTTATATCCTGTAAAAATATGTTAATCTGGACAGGTAATAATCTGTGGGTGTTAGACATGAAAGAACAAGAAACAGCCAAAAAAGAACGTTTACAAACAATTGATTGGCTGATTGAATATTTTCCTGCAGCTTTTTTTAAACAAGCAAGGGATATTAAACCGCTGAAAATTGGTATTTTTGATGAAATTATTGAATTTTACGACCGTTTAAATACACCACCGTTCAGCAAGAAAAAAATTCGTGAAGCGCTGAATTATTATAGTGCCTCTCCGGGTTATTTGAATAGTCAGAAGACAGGGGCCGCCCGCATTGACTTGTATGGGAATGAAGTTGATATTGTCACTGATGAGCAAGCAAAATATGCGTACCATCGGTTTCAAGAACGATACGCACATGGTCGAAAAAATAAACCTACTCCGTCCGCCGAGCCACTACCAAGTAATTAACCTGGGTGTTATCAGATAGGCTCGCTTGACGCGTCAATGGATTATAATCCATGCCCTTTAATGCAATGAGCTCAAACCCTGTTTTTCTTAATAAATGAGCGAGTTCACTGGGACGAATAAATTTATCAAAGTCATGAGTTTGACGGGGTAATAAAGAAAAAACATATTCAGCCGCGATAATCACACTTAAATATGATTTTATGGTTCGATGAATGGTTGATAAAAATAAATATCCTTGATTTTTTAATAGACCGGCAGCAGAGGCAATGATTTTTTCAGGATCTGATGTATGCTCAAGAAGTTCCAGGCACGTGATGCAATCAAAAGGTGTGGCCTCAAACTCTTCAATTGGCATGCATTGATAATCTAATTGAAGATGCTGCCCTTCTGCATGGTGTCGTGCAGCGTCGATAGCATGAGGTTCAGCATCTAGCCCTGTAACGACCGCGCCTTCTTTAGCCATTGCCTCGGCTAAAATACCGCCACCACATCCAATATCTAAGATGCGGCTATTCATCAACGGGACATATTGTTTTATCAATGCTAGACGCACCGGATTGATATCATGTAATGTTTTTAAAGATCCGTGTGGGTCCCACCATTGTGAAGCATGTTGTGCAAATTTAGCCATTTCGGCAGGATCAATTGAAGAATTTTCTTTCATGATGATACAAGATGTCCAAGGGTTTAAAAAAGTTTATCACCTGCGGATTGGTAATAAAACTTAAATTATAAGGGTGCTCTGCTATTAAACAAGAAAATCGCTGATGATTCGGCACGAGCTCTGCAATTTTACCAAACAATAATAACTGAATGGTTGGCTTCTCTTCGAATAATTTATTCAGTAGCGCGCTTACAAACGGTCGCCACATTTTTGCATGATACGGGATTTTCTTAGGTTGATAAACCAACGACGCATTTAATAATAAAAATCCTTGTTGCATAACATGATTAAATAATTCCTGAGCAGTTTGATAATAGATCGAGTTGTCTAAACGAGCAATCGCGTTTTGAGAAAAATCATCGACCAAATCACCACGAGCGTATAGCAGCATTTTCATTAGATTGCGTAAGGAGGTTGCGCGATTGATTTCGCGGCTAAAACCTCGAGTACTCCATAAACAACCAACAGCAGCATCCCAAAAAGCATAACCATTTGCTGATATTTTGCGTGGATAGGGTGACTCACCGAACAGTAGATATTGAGTTGTCGATAGCGGCACACTAAAAGCAGATAGCATTTTCCCGATATTTGGTAGGCATTCAGGTGTATCTTGAAGCTGTAAAAGATAAGCAGAGTCGACGTCATTTAACGACTCAGTAACGAGCGGATACCATTCTGGATGAACACATGAAAGCAAGTCAGTTGGGTAAAAATTCACATGAATATCTCTTGAGTGCCATCAGATAAAAAATATAGCCTATTAGAGTTGGATTTAAATAAAAAATCAAGTAAGGTCTTCTTAAGTTTTATTAACTATTTAGATTGCATGAAGCAACGCGCACGCGATTTGACGCACATGCTCTTTGAGCAAGAGAATCAAATGTTAGAACAGTTGATTCTCTGGTGTCATATAAATTCAGGATCAACGCATTTGTCTGGTTTAGCATTGATGCATGAAACGTTACGGCATGCTTTTACTCCATTTGCTGACATCATTGAGTCGCATGCATTACCTAGTATAAAAACCATTGATTTATCAGGTTCAAGTATCAATCAAAATTTTGGTGAGCTTTTGTTCATACGTAAGCGCCCGCACTTAACGCGACGGATTTTACTCAGTGGGCATATGGATACGGTGTATAACGAACGTCATCCTTTGCAAATGGTAACACAACTGGATAAAAATAC
>CAMDJY010000052.1 GCA_945901145.1 Legionella genomosp. 1
GCAAATTAGAAGGGTTAATTGAAGCTTATGTCTTATTCATATTTACCGCATAATCACTTTAAAATTTGGTTAAGTAAAGATCCTGACAAATTTTTAAATCCCGAAAATCAAATACGCATGATGACGATGCGTATAAGAAATCCCAAAGATATAATCCACTTTGTTTATGATTCCTCTTTACTCAACGACCAAGCCCGTAAAAACTTGCAGAATTTTTGCGAAGAAAATAATTTTATTCCCTTTGATATCCATGCAATCAATCCAGAATCATTATCAACTATTGAACAAGACCTCTTGCGCTACTATCAAGACGAAATAAAAAATTTAAATACTGGCGGTAATTTAGCCGTAGCCAGTGATATTTTAAGATGGCTTTCCCCTGTTTTCAAATTAGGCAACTATACCGATTTTGATGTGCCGGTTGATACCTCACAACTGCCAGAGACGATGCTTGTCGATGCCCCTTTACTATTGAATATTGGCAGCTTAGAACTTGGATTCAACGAATTAATCATTTCCAATAATGATTTCATCAGCGTCGTTGATGCAAAAAGCGCAGAGAAATATATTCATCAAATTCAAAAAGGGATTGCAGCTGCTTTAAAAACCTACCACACTGATTTCATCGAACAATCGACCAAAAAATTAGGTAGTACTAGTTTTTTACATGCACGCATTTCACATTATATGAAAAATCGAGCTGAGGCTGAATATATTCAAAAATCCCAAGATATTAATAACAAAGACCAACGTTCTTCTCTAGAACTGCGGGCATTTATTCATAAAATCACGAGCAACCAAGATGCTTTTTTAAGCTTTAATCGAATTAGTCCCGAAGAAAAAAGGGAGGCTATTATTAAAAGATTGAGAAAAAATTTATCTGAACAGCTCAATTTAATCAAACGCCTATTTTTCAAACAAGAATATTTTGCTATATACAACATTCTGCAACAAAACGATGATAAATTTTTAACTTATTTAATGAAAAGAGAACGTTCGTTATACATCAAATCTATCGTCGTCTGCACCACCGGTCCGATTCAAATTGCAAAAAGTTTATTTGGTGACTACGTCATAAACTCTTCGGTTTTTAAGAAAAAAGTCAACCCATTCTCATTCAATCATTACAACTTAAAACAAGCTTTTCAATCTAAAAACTCTGTCTCCTTGCATGAAACAGCTATTGGCATGCTACGTTTTTTAGGTACAACGGATGGTGAATTAAACGATTCGTCTTGGTTAGAAGAAGGACAACAATTACAAAAAATTAGAGAAGAGAAAATCTTAAAGCAGCGAGAAGAACTTTTAGTCAATTTACCCTATGAATTAAATGATCTCAAAATCGAACTAAAAAAACAGATTAAATCACTAAATCATCAAGCTCAAGATGAATTACAGAAATTTTTAAATTGTTTTGATGAAGACAGGGAGCTTTTTGATCTCGATCAATTTAGAGCATTATATACCCAAGCTCAGACTCACAAGTTTTTTGCAAAAAAATCACAAGATATTATCCAGAAATTAGAAGCTTTATGTACAGAGGCACAGGTAAAACTCAAAATAAAAAATGCAGTAACATATAAATCAAGACCGCCATGTTCTGTACAGCATCAAAAAAATCCTCATTTCTTGATGCTGGTCATAAACACATTGCTATTACTACCAAGAATCATTGGTTTGTTGATCTCACGGGGAGTTGGCCATCTTGTTTTAGCGCCAGACCAGGTGACAAAACAAAGACCTATTCACCATGTTGCGATGTCAGATAACACGGCATTAGACCAAAATGACTTAGTCGTCGTTAATCTGATTCCGTATGCATCCAAGAAAAAAACAAACGATATCATGCTGAAATTAAGACAGCTGATGGGATTTGGATTTGAACAATCATCTGAAACCTATCAACTGCATTTAAATAATCGACAAGACAAACAACACATTGATAATATAATTCGAGAAATATATCTCTTAATCACACGGCAATCAAAAGCCAAAAGATGTGAAGGTAAGGCATTTACCTGGGATAAAATTCACTTTAAAGGCATAGAGCTTCTTGATGAACCATTAAGAGCCTATTTTTTCAATCAATTAAAAGCTCAATATGGTGCTCTGCCTCAAATACCGCGCCAAACTCAGCTGGATTTTTTTACATTAAAAACACAAGATAACTCGGTACTTGACTCAGTAGCAATAGTCGATCCTGGAGAAGAAAAAAAACCAATGCATGAACGAAAATTTGTCATTAAATGCTTGGCACGAGAACAAAATTATATAAACTGGATTAAAGATGGCACCTATTCAGCACAAAAAATTGGTGCGACGGTTATTGCTTTTAATTACCGAGGGATTGACTATAGCCGAGGGATGGTTTGTACCCAAAATGATATGGTCAATGATACGATTGCTCAAGTGGATCGCCTATTGGCCTTAGGTGTTAAAGCACGTAACATTGGTATTGAAGGAGACGGCCTCGGCGGGGCAGTGGCAACACTTGCAGCAGCTCAATTACACGAGCGTGATGACAAAGTTAAACTGCATAATTCACGCTCGTTTCGTTCTATTCCTCGATTTTTAATCGGCTATTTCTTGCCACACACACAAAGCAATTGGACAGAACCCATGACATGGCTCAGGTATATAGCAGCAGGATTCTCCCTCATTTTTCTGAGCCCAATCATTTGGCTCTCCGGATGGCGATTCAACGCTGTAAACGCCTGGGATAAAATTCCGGTTGCCGACAAAGATTACTCGGTTGTTAGAGCAAACGAACATGTTCAATATCGAACACCGGAGCAAACGGATGGGATAATTCACGATCATTGGGCATCTATCGCTTCTTATCTTGATGAACAACGCCAAACCATTCAGGCAAAGCGAAAGTGTGGAAAATCATTAACAATCGAAGAACAAAAAATTCTCCAAGACAAACCAGAGAAACATTATTTTAAGCCTGCTGCTTGCAAACCAAATGATCAAGGAACCAAGGAATTATTTAAAGCTCATGGAAAGTTTTCATATTTTCTGCCACACCGACACATCGTGAGTATTACAAATCCAGAAGAAACTAATCATGATTATATGGCAAAACAATTTAAGCTAAGATTTCAATGATAACAAATCTTGCCATTTATGGCGGTACGTTTTGTCCAATTCATTGGGGGCATATACGAACAGCTCGACGAGCACAGCAACATATGCAATTTGATCAATTTTCATTTTTGCCTTGTAAAGCGCCGGTTTTAGATAAACAGGCAGAAGCAACAGCAGAACAACGCGTTGATATGCTACGCATTGCATTAACATCTTCCCCTCAATTTACTTTGGATCTGCGCGAGTTGCGGCGCGACACCCCTTCTTTTATGGTCGATACCTTACGAGATATTCGCAATCAGTATGGCGCCAAACTCCCAATCACTTTGGTTATAGGTATGGATAGTTTTTTACAATTGCCGCGTTGGCATCAATGGCAAGAACTTTTAGAACTCGCGCATTTACTCGTTTTGACTCGCGCCGAGGTCAAAAAATTTCCCTGCGAAACCTTAAAAAAATGCATCACATTGCATCAAACAAAAAATAAACACATGCTGCTTGAACAAGCACATGGAAACATTTATTTTTACAACGCGGGGAATTACCCCATCTCGTCTAGTTACATTCGTAAAGTCATTGCCGATGGTGGATCGACTCATGGTTTATTGCCGATGGCCATTCGCCAATACATTGACCAAAATCATTTGTTTCAATCATTTTAATCATATCCGTTCGGCCAAATATACCTACAAACTCCAGTCCAGACTCATATCATTTTAAAAAACTCACGGTATTGATACTAAATCCCAATATCGCTATAGTTAAATAAGGATGTTTTTATTTAAAGGACTATCATGCCAGTAGCTAGTATTATTCAAAATATCAAAGAAAATCATTGTGAATTTGTTGATCTACGGTTTACAGATACACGTGGAAAAGAACATCATATAACCGTGCCGGCAGCTTCCATTGATGAGTCTACTTTTTCTGAGGGTAAGGCTTTTGATGGCTCTTCTTTTGAAGGCTGGCAATCCATTGAAAATTCCGACATGTTACTTATGCCTGATCCGGACTCTTTTGTAATGGATCCCTTTAGAAAACGTGTTACTTCTATTTTGCGTTGTACCGTCTACGATCCGCGCAGAAAACAACCCTATGAATTTGGTCCACGATCTACTGCTTTACGAGCTGAAGCCTATTTAAAATCTACTGGTTTGGCTGATAGCGCTATTTTTGGTCCAGAAAACGAGTTTTTTATTTTTGATAAAGTACATTTTGAAACAAAAATGAACTCTTGTTTCTACTCAGTTGATTCAGGAGAAGCTGCTTGGAACTCTGGTAATCAAGAGGATTACGATGGCTTGGGTTATCATACACGCATCAAGGGAGGGTATTTCCCCGTCCCGCCTGTAGATTCAAATGCTGATTTACGTTCAGAGATATGTCATTATTTGCAGCAAATAGGCATTCCAGTTGAAGTGCATCATCATGAAGTTGCGACAGGTGGGCAAAGTGAAATTGTGACCAAATTTGACACCTTAGTTAAAAAAGCAGATCAAATACAAATCATTAAGTATGTTGCTCACAATGTGGCACATCAAAATGGAAAAACAATTACTTTTATGCCCAAACCGCTTGTTGGTGATAATGGTAGCGGAATGCATTGCCACCAATCATTGATGTTAAATGGGAAAAATATTTTTTCAGGTAATATTTATGCCGGATTATCTCAGACAGCCCTCTATTATATCGGTGGCATTATAAAACACGGTAAAGCGCTCAATGCTTTCACTAATGCTTCAACGAATAGTTACCGTAGACTTGTTCCTGGTTTTGAAGCACCTATCTATTTATCTTACTCCTCGCAAAATAGATCGGCAGCCATTCGCATTCCCCATTTTCTAAATCCTCAAGCCACCAGGATTGAAGTACGCTTTCCTGATGCAACAATGAATCCATATTTGGGATTTTCTGCTATGCTAATGGCAGGATTAGATGGCATTCGTAATAAAATTGATCCGGGAGCTGCTGTCGATAAAAATCTATATGAACTCCCCAAAGCTGAATCTAAGAAAATTCCAGCAGTCTGTTATTCATTAGCGAATGCGTTAGAATATCTTGATCAAGACCATGATTTTTTGATTGAAGGTGGCGTGTTTACACCTGCGGAGATCGAGCGTTACATACATCTTAAAATGCAAGATGTTACTCGATCACGTATGAGTACGCATCCTGTTGAGTTAGAAATGTATTACGACTTATGAGACGTCATTTACTCACCTGCTTATCAATATTAATAGGCTTATGGTTACTGCCTTCGTTTGTTTATGCGGCAAAACCTATTATTGTCGTTAATTCTGGTCACCATAGCTGGATGTTGTTTTCCACCTTGCTGGTATTGTTTATGACGATTCCTGGACTTGCGCTCTTTTATGGCGGGCTAGTGCGTGAGAAAAACGTTCTATCTATTGTGGCGCTGTGCTTCATTATTGCTGCCATCATGTCTATCATGTGGGTTCTTTTTGGGTTTAGTTTATCTTTTACCTCAGGTGACCTTTACAATAAATTTATTGGTAAATTTAGCTCTTGCTTATTTCGAGATATTAATATTTTTGATTTAATACAAGGACCTAAAGGTGCTCAAGATCGATTTATTTTTGCGGCGTACCAAATGGGCTTTGCTATAATTGCACCAGTGTTAATCATTGGTGGTTTTCCTGAGCGTGCAAAATTATTCAGTATTATTCTCTTTGTTAGCCTTTGGGAAAGTACAGTTTATTATCCTATTGCGCATTGGGTTTGGGGTGGTGGGTGGTTGCAGCAATTAGGAGTTTTAGATTTTGCTGGGGGAACAGCCATACATATTAATGCGGGCATGGCAGGCTTAATTGGTGCTTTGCTTGTTGGAAAGCGTAAAGATTTTTTGCGTGAGGAAATTCCTCCCCATAATATCACCTTAGTGGTTACGGGCGCAGGTATTATTTGGTTTGGCTGGTTTGGTTTTAATGCGGGTTCTGCCAATAATCTTTTCCAAGCGACCCATATTATTTTCACAACCTATTTATCTACAGCAAGCGCAATGCTGGCATGGATGATTTCTCAACGTCTGCTCTTAGGTAAAATTAGCGTGGTAGGAATAATTTCAGGAGCAATAACAGGTCTAGTTGCTATAACCCCTGCATGTGCCTTTGTCGGATATATTGGTGCAGTTTGTATTGGAAGCATCGCAGGGATTCTTTGTATGATTTTATCTAATATAAAATACAAATTAGGTTACGATGATTCTCTTGATGCCTTTGGTGTACATGGTGTTGGTGGAGTTATTGGCTGTATTCTTACAGGCGTTTTTGCTCATGCAGCGTTGGGTGGAGTTGGTCTTAGCTCTGGTGTCAGTATCTATCAGCAAGTTCTAGTTCAATTGTTAAGTACTGTTGTTACTTTAGCCTGGTCTGCGTTTTGGAGCTTCATTATTCTAAAGTTGATCGATTGCACTCTTGGTTTACGTATTTCAGATGAAGAAGAAGAAACTGGATTAGATTTAACCTACCATGGAGAAAGAGGGTATAACTTATGACACCGTCAAATTGTGTAATTTCAGGTTCTCTGTTTGAGTAATTTTGCCGCGATGTCTTCGTTGATATGAATCGTTTGTTTTCTTTTAATCTATACTCATACTAATTATAAAAATTTCCAATGGGGAAACAATCATGCGCAATCAGCTGCTATTGATTTTAGCAGTCACCTCGACCTGTTTTGCATTGTCGCCCCCTGCGGCAAAAATCATATCTATCCCTTGGATCAATTATCAATATCCGCACGCATCTTTTAACTTAACTCAAATTGATAAACTCTTACACCATGAAAAAACTTTACATAAAGACGTCATTCTTAAAGTCCTCACCACACTTAAATGTACTCATGCCTATGAAATTGCCTATAACCCAATATTAACCATTATTGATTATTCTTTGCCTTCCAGTGAAAAACGACTCTGGATTTTTAACTTAGAAACCCAACAACTGCTCTTTCATACTTACGTCTCTCATGGCATCAAATCTGGATCAGAATTCACCACATTTTTTTCTAATCGCTATAATAGTAAATCGAGCAGTATCGGTGTTTATCGCACTGAAGCCGCTTATAGAGGTCGCGAAGGCTTATCACTTAAATTAGAAGGTCTTGAAAAAGGATTCAATGATAATGCCATGAATCGCTCCATCGTTATGCATGGCGGCTGGTATATGGCAGAGGATTTTATTCAAAAATATGGTCGCGCAGGTCGCAGTTGGGGGTGCCCGGCTGTGCCCTTACCACTCGTTGAATCAATGATTAATACAATTAAAGATAATACATTAATCATTGTCTATTATCCGGATGATACCTGGTTTTCAGAATCAAAATATCTGAATTGTCACCAAGTGTCACTGATAAACCACGCCACTCAAAAAACACAAAATTCCCTGCCACCAGATGAACTCCGAGAAGAGGTTTTATTTGCTAATGCTAAAATAAAACGAGCCGAAACAGACCCGGTTGTCGTGATCTCAGCTAATGACTATACCCAAATATTTCAAAAAACACCGCCGTTAAACCGGATGTTAAGACGTCAAATCGATCATCTAGAATACATTGCCCTGAGCAGTGATGAATTAAAAATTTTGGGCAATCAAAATTTACAAGCAATTCATTTCGTTGTCCCAAATATCAAAATGGCTCGAGGATATTATATCACTGAAATGCTCATGGTAAATTTAGGCACAATCAAAAACATCGAAATTAAAGCACCATCATATACAGTGTATTTTAACGAAAAACCACCTCTGACACTCAGAACAAGTAATCAATTTATTCGCTGGTTAGGATTATGATTAAGCTCGCACTCATCATCATGGTATTTACGACCTATCGTATGCTCTATCCTCACTACCAAAAACAGCTAAAAATTAAACGCTGGTTTCGAGAATTAAACTTAGTAAATCACCAAAAAATTTATGACGATATATTTAAACATACCAATGGTTTTCATTTATCTTATAACGCCCGAGGGCAACAAGATGCTTTTGAATATGTTTATGGTGAAATAGAGTTTGTGTCTTTTATTGCCTTATTATCTTTGGTTGAAATCACAGAGCACACTATTTTTTATGATTTAGGCAGTGGGGTCGGTAAAGCAGTGATCGCCTGTGGTATGGTTTTTAACATCCAAAAGAGTTGTGGTATTGAGCTATTTCCGGACCTCCATCATGTTGCAGTGAATCAAAAAAATTATTTCTCAAGCCTCGCTCATTATCAAGAAAAAGCGAAGAAAATATACTTTGTTCATGGTAATATCTTAGATGAAAACATTGACGAGGCAACACTGATATTCTTTAATGCAACCGGTTTTTTTGGTTCAACATTAGAGCGCATCAACAAACGTTTAGAGCAAGCAATCGCCTGTAAAGTGGTCATTACAACCAGTAAACCTTTATCAAGTGAAGCTTTTGTGGTCCATCAAGTCACCCAAGTCTCCATGAGTTGGGGTGTTGTCAATGCTTAT
>CAMDJY010000053.1 GCA_945901145.1 Legionella genomosp. 1
GCCTAATTTGACACCGTGTTTTTTTTCAAACAAATCTTTATACTGAGCACGGATATCCATCACAGCTTTTAAATTTACTTCGTTAAAAGTTGTTAACATCGCCGCTTGATGTTGTGCTTGTACTAAACGTTCAGCAACCTTCCCCCGCAAACGACTCATCGGCACGCGCTGCTCTTCACGCGCACCCGCTGAAATAGGTTGCACTACTTGCTCTCGCTTTGTGGTAATAAAAGAAACTACATCTTCTTTAGTAATCCGGCCTTCTTTTCCTGATCCCGTAATCGTCGAACCTTCGACGCTGTGCTCTGCCATCAGACGTCTTACTACAGGACTCGTTGATTGACTTGCAGGCGCGACGTTCTATTCTAAAATTGGTTTTGATTCTGGCGCACCTTCTTCAATCCGTGCCAATATTTCCCCAGACTTGACCGTTGCACCAATATCAAACAAAGATTGTGTTAAAACACCATCCACCGGCGCAGGAACTTCTAAAACAACTTTATCTGTCTCAAGATCAACAATATTTTCATCCCGAGTGACTCTATCCCCAACTTTTTTATGCCACGTTGCAATCGTGGCATCGGCGACAGATTCAGGTAAAGCAGGCACTTTAACTTCAATTGACATAATTCTACCCTTTATTTATTTAAGAGAATTAACTTAATGCTTGCATCACTAAAGCCTGTTGTTCTTCTGCATGAACGCTCAAACTACCCACAGCAGGTGATGCAGCAAAACTACGTCCAGCATACTCAAGCGTCTGATTATTACTTAAACACGCTTCAATATGATGATGCGATGAAAACCAAGCACCCTGATTTTGAGGTTCCTCTTGGCACCATACTACAGTTCGAGCCTGAGGATATTGAGCAAGTTCTCTCGATAATAGCTCCTCTGGGAATGGATACAACTGTTCAACCCGAATAATAGCGATATGACTTAATTGTTCATCACGACGTTTTTGTAGAAGATCATAATAAACTTTGCCAGAACATAACACTACTTTTGTTATTTCGGCGGGTTTAACATCATCAATTTCGCAAATAATCGGCTGAAATGAGCCTGCTGTTAAATCTTTCATGGTTGAAACTGCAAGACGGTGACGCAACAAACTTTTTGGCGTCATAATAATCAACGGTTTTCGAAACGGACGTAACACTTGACGGCGCAATAGGTGAAACATTTGTGCAGGAGTTGTCGGAATACAGACTTGAATATTTTGTTGTGCACATAATTGCATAAACCGCTCAAGCCGTGCTGAAGAATGTTCAGGTCCTTGTCCTTCGTATCCATGAGGCAACAGCATCACTAAACCACAAAGACGACCCCATTTTTGTTCTCCAGAACTAATGAACTGATCAATCACGACCTGGGCGCCATTGGCAAAATCACCGAACTGTCCTTCCCATAAAACCAAACTGGTAGGCTCAGAGCATGCATACCCGTATTCAAACGCCAACACGGCTTCTTCTGAAAGCACAGAATCAATCACCCAAAAAGGTCGAGCAGGATCTACAGCCATTTTTTCTAAGGGGGTCAATGTTGCACCGGTTTTTTGATCGTGCATCACCGCATGCCGATGAGCAAATGTACCACGTGCACAATCTTGTCCAGACAAACGCACACTATGGCCTTCCTGTAGCAATGTTGCATAGGCCATGGTTTCTGCATATCCCCAATTCATTGGCATTTCATCCAGCGCCATTTTTTCACGATCTTGTAACAACCGCTTCACCACTGGGTGTAATTCAAACCCCTCGGGAAGTGTTGTCAACTGACGAGAGAGTTTCTGCAATGTTACTAAATCAACCGAAGTTTTAGCAGCATCGTCCCATTGAACATGGAAATAAGGTGTCCAATCAGTCACCATTTTCCCTGGATAGTCGCCTTGAACAACGTCCACGACTGTTTTGCCCTGATCAAGTGTATCTCGATAGGCAATCACTGCGGTTTCAACGGCTTCTTGTGAAATCACCCCTTCTTGAATTAGTTTTTCTGCATAGAGTTCACGTAAGGGACGCATCGTCTTGATTTTTTGATACATGAGGGGTTGGGTGATCGCCGGCTCGTCGGCTTCATTATGACCATGACGTCGATAACAAACCAAATCAATAACGATATCACGCTTAAATTTCATGCGAAAATCAACCGCAATTTGTGTTGCAAATACAACAGCCTCTGGATCATCACCATTGACATGCATAATAGGGGCCTGCACCATTTTTGCAACATCCGTGCAATAGAGACTAGAACGTGCGTCTACTGGATTACTGGTTGTAAAACCAATTTGGTTATTAATTACAATATGAATGGTTCCACCCGTGCAATACCCTCGCGCTTGAGAAAAATTGAACGTTTCCATCACAACACCTTGGCCCGCAAACGCTGCATCGCCATGAATAACAACGGGAAGTACCGATTTTTTTTCAACCAGATCATCCCGTCTTCGCAGGCGTGAGCGCGCAGATCCTTCAACCACGGGACCAATAATTTCTAAGTGAGACGGGTTAAACGCCAGTGCCACATGGACAACCTTGCCCGATTCAACAGCCAAGTCAGAAGCGAAGCCCAAATGGTATTTCACATCCCCAGTACGCTCAAGCTTCACTTTACCTTCAAACTCTTGGAATAAAACCGATGGCTGTTTGCCTAGAACATTGACAAGTACATTCAACCGACCACGATGTGCCATGCCGATGGGGATCTCCTTCACTTGATTTTCCCCAGCGCGGCGAATAATTTCTTTCATCAGCGGAATCAGCGCATCGCCACCTTCAAGAGAAAAGCGTTTTTGTCCAACGTAGCGTGTACCTAAATAACGCTCTAGGCCATCTGCTGCAATCAATTCTTTTAAAATTTGGCGCTTTTGATCAGGTGTGATATGCAGCCGGCCACGAACAGATTCGATTTTTTCCTGAAACCAAGCAATCTCATGGGTGTCTGTGAGGTGCATAAACTCAAAGCCAATATGGCCACAATAGGTTTCGCGCAATGTCTGATATATATCTGCCTTCAAATCAGCCTCGTGTAAATCATGATAAGCTAGATTTAAACACGGCACAGGTGAACGGACTAATAGTGCAAGCGGGTCTAAATCGGCAGCAAGATGTCCATGCTGTCGAAATGCACGCATAAATTCATCCACACGAGCTTGTTTATTACCTTCTGTGGCATTCACTTGTATTGTTTTTGCACTTACTAAGTTCAAAAAATGCTCGCGAATCGCCCGGTGTGAAACATCTTGTCCATCATGAACTAAAGCGCCAAATGTTTTTTGCCATTCAGGCGATACAGATTGTGGGTTGTTCAAGTAGTCTTCATATAATTCATCGACATAAGCCATATTTCCATCTGACAAATAGCCAGTAGCCAACGCCTGCTGTAAACTCTTACTCATCATTCATGACTCTCAGTTGATATTTTAAATTTTTTTAAGTTTCATTGGTTAACATTTGTTTGCGTATTTCAGCAATTGCATGTGAAGGGTTTAAGCCTTTAGGGCAAACAGTTGTACAATTCATGATCGATCGACAACGAAATACGCTGAAAGGATCTTGCAATTTATTGAGTCGATGAGTTGTTGCTTGATCTCGGCTATCTGCTAAAAAACGTCGGGCTTGTAATAAGCCTGCGGGGCCTACAAATTTTTCCGGATTCCACCAAAACGATGGGCATGAACTTGTGCAACACGCACAAAGAATACATTCGTATAAGCCGTCAAGTTGAGCCCGATCCTCTGGTGATTGCAAACGTTCTCGCGCTGGTGCAACCTCCTCATTTTGTAAATAAGGCTCAACACGTTCATATTGTTGATAAAACTGACTCATATCAACAACAAGATCACGCACAACTGGAAACCCTGGCAGGGGACGAATCACAATTTTATCGGTTTTTAATTTTGATAAAGGGGTAATACAAGCTAACCCATTGGTTCCATTAATGTTCATACCATCGGAACCGCAAACCCCTTCTCGACAGGAACGTCGGAAAGAAATGGTCTCGTCTTGCTCTGATTTTAATCGTTCAAGTAAAGTCAATAACATCGGATCAACTTTGGTTGAAACCTCAAGATCATATGTTTTCATATAAGGTTTCTGATCATATTCAGGATTGTATCGATATATAGACAGACTTACAGTTTTAACATCAGCAGTCATGGCATATCCTCATTAATAAACACGTTCTTTTGGTTCAAAAGGCTCAATATACTTAGGTGATTGATTCACAGGTCGAAAATCAATGGTGTGTTGATCTTCAAAATACAGGATATGTTTAATCCAGTTTTCATCATCACGCTTAGGATGATCTTCACGACTATGCGCCCCTCGACTTTCTTTTCTGACATCAGCCGAATGTGCCGTTGCATATGCAGTGAGCATCAAATTGTCTATTTCTAATGCGGCAATGCGCTCTGTATTAAATACTTGGCTCTTATCCGTTAGGCTCGCATGATCTAAGCGTTCACGCAAAGCTTGCAATCTAACCAAGCCTTCTTTCATAAACTCACCAGTACGAAATACACCAAAATCTTGTTGCATGACAAGCTGCATTTCATCACGAATCTGTGTGGGCTTGTCACCATCTTTTGGTGAATCTTGCCAACGTTGATAGCGCTGAAGAGATGCTTGAATATCTTCTTCAGTAACATAAGGCATATCTGGCAAGTGATTTGATTGCCAAAGGGTTTCAACATGCATGCCCGCCGCACGCCCAAAAACAACTAAATCAAGTAATGAGTTACCTCCCAGCCGGTTTGCGCCATGCACAGAAACGCAAGCACATTCACCTACTGCATATAGACCTTCGACAATCGTTTCTTGGTTATGATGCTTAGTAATCACTTGGCCATGAATATTGGTTGGAATGCCACCCATACTATAATGACAGGTTGGAACGACAGGAATAGGTTCAATAATCGGGTCAACACCAGCAAACGTCATAGAAAGCTCACGAATCCCGGGCAGACGTGACATAATTAAATCAGCACCTAAATGATCGAGCTTAAGCTTCACATAATCTACACCACCTGAATTAAAGCCTTTTCCAGCGCGCAGCTCAAGAGCGATGGCCCGGGACACAACATCACGTGAAGCTAAATCTTTCACATGGGGCGCATAGCGTTCCATAAAGCGCTCACCATCTTTATTAATCAAGTAACCACCTTCTCCGCGGCAACCTTCTGTGACCAGGCTGCCCGCCCCGGCAATACCCGTCGGGTGAAATTGCCACATTTCCATATCTTGTAATGGGACACCGGCACGCAGGGCCATACCAAATCCATCACCTGTGTTAATATGAGCATTTGTCGTGGATTGATAAATGCGACCGGCACCACCTGTTGCTATAATACAAACACGGGTTTGGAAAAATACAACTTCACCGGTTTCAATGCATAATGCGGTCAGACCACTAATTCGTCCGTGCGCATCTTTCACAAAATCAAGTGCAAACCATTCACTAAAAATATGCGTTTTAGCTTTCAAATTTTGTTGGTATAACGTATGGAGTAATGCATGACCTGTTCGATCAGAAGCAGCGCACGTTCTAGCTGCTTGTTCCCCGCCAAAATGTTTAGACTGACCACCAAATTGACGTTGATAAATTTTTCCATTATCCATCCGCGAGAATGGCAGGCCCATATGCTCCAATTCATAGACAACCTCAGGACCAGTTTTACATAGATACTCAATACAATCTTGATCGCCGAGATAATCAGCACCTTTTACTGTATCATACATATGCCATCGCCAATCATCTTCATCTGCATTGCCTAACGCCGTGGTAATTCCGCCCTGTGCTGAAACTGTGTGCGAACGGGTTGGAAATACTTTAGATAATAAAGCAACTTTTAAACCTGAATTGGCCATTTGCAATGCCGCACGCATGCCTGCGCCTCCAGCACCAATAATAACCGCATCAAATGTGTTACGCGCGATAGCCATGGTTATCGTCCCCAAAGAATCATAAAACCAGCAAATAATTGCCCCAGCAACACCAATAAAACCAGTGACTGAACGGAAAGCCTTATTGCTGTACAAGTTATATAATCTGTTGTTACAGTCCAAATACCAATCCAGCTATGCAGAGTCAGGGCAAACAGGGCGATTGCTGCTGAAATTTGAAATAATCCACAGTGAAACAAGCCAACCCAATCGACATAAGTCAAATGCGGATGCGTGATAATATAGCCGAGCAAAAAACATGAAAAAACAGCAAAATAAACCGCAGTCACTCGTTGTATTAACCAATCTTTAAGACCATTCCCTGTTAAGCTTGTTACATTTGTTACCATATCCAAACTCCTAAAAAGACTGTACTAAGAACGGCAAGCAAGACAACCCCCAGTGCTGTTTTTCGTGAAGCAGAAAGCGTCTCGCCCCAGCCTAAATCCATAATAATATGACGGATGCCTGCCAGGAGATGGTAAGCTAAAGCACTACAAAACACCCATAGCACGAACTTCCACCAAGGATTAAGCAATTGCACTTGTAACTCGCCAAATGATGCTTCTGAGCGTAAAGAAAGATTTAACAAATAGAGCATCACAGGCATGAGTAAAAACAAGGCAATGCCCGAGATTCGATGTAAAATTGAAACAATCGCCATCGGAGGATATTTCAAACTGGTTAAATCCAGATTCACAGGACGCTTATCATTCACGGGTCATTATCCTTAAAAACAAGCTAGAAAAACACAGTATATCATTCGATGATTTATGAGCCAAGGCTTTAAGAGCCTTTTAAGAGCCTTTGGGGCTAAGTGAAGCATGATGCAAACGTTTATAACTATCTCGCGGCGCTGGTTCTGGATAACCATAGCCTTTGTCTGCAAGTTTTTTTACTACTTGTAAATATCGTTCGCCCCAGGCCCCTGGATCAAAATTTGTCACCACGACGTTATAGCTTAAATTAATCACTGATTCAAAAGCTTTACGCTGTGCAAGTTCATGGCCGCCAAATGCAACTTGAACTTCTGTCTCTGTGGTTCCCCCATTTAATTTAATACGTTCGATAAATAAAAAAATCATTTTTTCAATCGTACAATATAATTTCCACATGGATAATCCTGCAGAACAAAGCTCGAGACCTTTCGATGTACTTAAGCGATCACCATAATCAACAATAGGATAAACAAATTCATACTGATCACCGGTGCCTTCAATCAGGGCAGGGGATACCACTTGAGGCGGAGAGAATGGTTGCAGCACTGGAGAAGTAACAAACAAATGAAAATCTGCCCAACGCCACCATATTTGATAAACCATTTCAACAAGCGAAGACATATCTGCCCCATCCATATCTAACAATTGGGCGCGATGTTTTTGCATCACTTGGATAATATCTTGCTTAGAAATGTCTTCAGGTGAACTCATAAGCGGCCTTTAGCAATGCAAAATTATTTTTAAACAACAATTTCTTCTATAGAATAAATGATCACCGGTTCAACAGGAACATCACTATGCCCTTGCTGCTGGCTAGTTTTAACTTTCGCAATCGCATCAACAATATCCATACCCTCAACAACCTCACCAAATACGCAATAACCATAATTCTGATCATTACTGTAATTTAAAAAATCATTATCAACAAGATTAATAAAGAATTGTGCCGTTGCTGAATCAGGTGCAGCAGTCCGAGCCATTGAAATCGTTCCTCTTTTGTTTGATTTAGCAACTTTTGCTTCATTTTTAATTGCCTTTTCAGTTTTCTTCTGAGTCATGTCTGCATGCAACCCACCACCCTGAATCATAAATTTATCGATGACTCGATGAAAAATCGTATTATTATAAAAGCCTGCCCGAACATAAGATAAAAAATTTTCTGTGGTTATCGGTGTGTTTTCTTGATCTAACTGCAAACGAATATCGCCTTTGGATGTGTTGATAACAATCATATTTACTCCGTATTTTACTTAAAATGGAATTTCTAAAGCCTCATCAATCGCTTTTAATTGTATCTTAAATAACGATTGAATTTCATGTAACTGTTCATAATTATCTGCTTCAAAACGCGCAACTAGACAGGGTGTTGTATTAGAAGCACGGATAAGACCCCATCCATGTTCAAATTCGACTCGAACACCATCTATATTAATTAATGTGGCATCAGGAAACTGTGATTCGGCGCTAAAACGATCCATAAATGAGAATTTTACATTATCAAAAATTGGAATCTTAATTTCAGGAGTATTAATACTGTCAGGGACTCTTTGACATTGTACACTGACAGAATCTGACGAATCACTAAAAATTTCGAGTAATCGACAGGCGCTATACAAGGCGTCATCAAAACCGTACCAGCGATCTTTAAAAAACAAATGGCCACTCAGTTCTCCAGCCAATGCAGCTCCGGTTTTTTTCATCACCCCTTTTACAATAGAGTGTCCCGTTGGACACATCATCGCAACACCACCTGCCGCTT
>CAMDJY010000054.1 GCA_945901145.1 Legionella genomosp. 1
GAGGCCAGAGTAATAGATAACGTTTGCGTGAGTTGGGTAATCATAGACTCCTGGATCAATTGGCCGATATACGGGAGTTTTAAGCATAGTTGGTCAATAGAGATTGCGATTGATTCTATGCGGCAATACAAATAACGGCATATAAAAAATTGGCTAATACTACAAGCAATAAATAATGGACCATATGCTTGCAGTATTTGTGCGATTTTAATTATATATTGGGTGAATTTAGGTAATTTTGCTCCAAAATGATTAAATAAAAATTCAAATTGTGGGATGACAAAAAATAGAAGTGCCGTCATCACCAATCCTGAAAACCCGAGAATGATCCAGGGATAGAGCATGGCTCTTTTAATTTTTTTATTGATGCTTATCTTGTATTCTTCATATTGAGCTATTTTGAATATTAATGGACCGAGTGCACCAGATTGTTCTCCAGCATCGACTAAAGTGCATATAAATGGATTAAAATAATTGGGATATTTGCGCAACGCATGCGCTAGGGAGACACCATGTTGAATGTCATCTGCAATGTTTTCGATTAACATGCGCATTTTATTGATTCGATACCCTTTTTTGAGTGTATTTAAAGCTTGAATCAATGGTACTTGTGCGTTGAGTAGAATTGCGAGTTGACGAATAAAGACAATAATATCTTGTGTTGCTAGTTTTTGATGACGCGCAAAATAATGCCTCCAATCCGTTTTGATTTTTTTAATTTCAATTTTTTGTTGACGCAGGTAGATTGCTGCGATGATTTTATTCGGTGCTTGAATGTCACCACATATTTTTTGGCGGTTAGAATCTATGCCTTGCCATCGATAATATTTAACTTGATTCATCATTTAGATCCATCTTATGATTTACGATTTATAATTTGCTATTTATTTTAGGAAGAAAATTCCATTTTTCTTCCAGTATGAGTATATTTTATGGTAAGTTTCTTTGTTTTTCACCGGTATAAAGTTGGCGTGGTCTGCCAATTTTAGATTTATTCGCAACCATTTCCATCCAATGAGACATCCAACCGACGGTGCGCGCTAAGGCAAAGATTACGGTAAACATATTCGTAGGAATACCGATTGCGCTTAAAGTGATACCTGAATAAAAGTCGACATTAGGATACAGTTTTTTCTCAACAAAATAATCATCCTCAAGGGCAATGCGCTCGAGCTCCATGGCGAGTTTAAACAGCGGCTGGTTATTCGCGCCTAAGGTCTTCAAGACTTTGTGACAAGTCTCGCGCATGACTTTGGCGCGTGGGTCATAGCTCTTATAAACACGATGTCCAAAGCCCATGAGCCTAAATGGATCGTCTTTGTCTTTTGCGCGTTTAATATAGTGGTTGATTTGACTAACATCCCCAATTTCTTTGAGCATATTTAAACAGGCTTCGTTGGCACCGCCATGTGCAGGCCCCCATAAAGCGCCAATGCCTGCAGAGATGCAGGCAAATGGATTCGCACCGGTTGAACCTGCTAAACGGACTGTTGAAGTAGATGCATTTTGTTCATGATCTGCATGCAGCGTAAAAATTGTATCCATAGCATCGACGATGATGGAGTCAGGTTTATTTTCTTCAGATGGCACGCCAAACATCATATGTAAAAAGTTTTCCGCATAAGACATCTTATTTTGTGGATACATGTAAGGTTGTCCAATGGAATATTTATAACTCATTGCAGCAAGAGTAGGCATTTTAGCAATCAGACGAATTGCTGAGATGTAGCGATCTTGCTCACTGTTTAAGTCCATAGAATCATGGTAAAACGCAGATAGTGCGCCAACAATACCAACCATGATCGCCATTGGATGTGCATCGCGACGAAAACCATTTAAAAATTGGTACATTTGTTGATGAACCATGGTGTGATTGTTGATTAAATTATTAAAATCAACTTTTTCAGAGGCATTGGGCAACTCACCATTGATTAACAGATAACAGACATCTAAGAAGTCTTTTTTTTCTGCCAGCTGTTCGATTGGATAGCCGCGATATAATAAAATGCCTTTATCGCCGTCAATGTAGGTAATTTTAGACTCACAGGAAGCGGTAGAGACGAAACCTGGGTCGAAGGTAAATACGCCTAAGCGACTGAGCTGGTTGATGTCGATGACGTCATTACCAATGGTTGGTGAGTAAATTGGTAGATCGACAGGTTCCTTGTCTTTGAGGATCAATTTAGCCGTTTTTTGGATCATGGGGGCTCCTGGTGACAATGGTATACTCATCGTATACTTGATTCTTAATAACTAAGGGTGCACTATATAAAAATGACGTGCCACAGTCAATTTTGTATGCATCTATTTAAAAAAAAAATAAGAAATTTAATTGCACTAAGCACTATTTTTTTAACAGCAGAGCTTGATGCATTTCCTTGTTACTTAACTTTGGTTAAAGATACCTGATGGCAGAATTATACGATTACATTTCATGCGATTGATGTGAGTAACGAAAAGCAAGTCGTGTCTTTGGTGATTCCAGCAGGTGAGTCATGGGCACGTAGTCCATTTGAATGCGATGCCAAGCAGTTGTTTAGATTCACTGCGCAATATGAACCGGCTTTTTGGAAACAAGATGAAGGACGAATTTTTAGCAGTAAAAGATATTGGGCACTGCCAGAATCTGTAGAAGGCAAAACTTTAGCATGGAATGTTAAAGTATGTTATCCAGCTGACTTTGCCGAAGTTTCTATGCCACCAACAGCCACAGATCATTGCCAATGCGATTGGAGTCATGTTCCTGATCTAGAGCCTGATGGTGTAAAAAAATAAATTGGTTCAGAATCTAATTTTCGTGTAGAATATGCTCCTTTATTTATGAACACTGGAGCATATTCCATGAGTACTGAGCTTACCTTATCAATCATTAAACCAGATGCAGTTGCTAAATCTGTGATTGGGCAAATATATACTCGTTTTGAACAAGCGGGTTTAAATATTGTTGCTGCAAAAATGACGCACTTAACCCGTGAACAAGCCGAAGGCTTTTATGCTGTTCATAAAGAACGTCCATTTTTTAATGCATTAGTATCTTTTATGATTTCAGGTCCAGTGATGATTCAAGTGTTACAAGGTGAGAACGCCATCGCTCGTCATCGTGACATCATGGGTGCGACTAATCCTAAAGATGCGGCTCCTGGCACGATTCGTGCAGATTTTGCTGATAGTATCGATGCCAATGCAGTTCATGGTTCTGATAGTGCCGAAACTGCAGCACAAGAAATTGCTTACTTCTTTAAACCTAGCGATATAATCACACGTGATTAATATGCAAAAAATCAACCTGCTTGATTTAGATTATAAACAAATGCGTGCGTTTTGTTCTGAGCATGGCGAAAAGCCGTTTCGTGCTCAGCAACTCATGCAATGGATTCATCAAGTGGGTGTCACTGATTTTTCTGCTATGACCAACCTTGGTAAAAATTTACAACAAAAACTCCATGACATTGCTGAAATTCGCTTGCCTGAACTGGTCAGTTGTCAGCAGTCGCAGGATGGCACGCATAAATGGTTGCTTAAGCTTGCTTGCGGCAATTCCATCGAAACCGTCTATATTCCTGAAGCAACGCGTGGTACACTTTGTGTGTCTTCTCAAGTTGGTTGCGCATTGAATTGCAGTTTTTGTTCAACCGGAAAACAAGGCTTTAACCGAAATTTAACCACTGCAGAAATTATCGGCCAGTTGTGGTTCGCTGTACGTACTTTATCAAAAAAACAAGGGGCGCATGATCGCCACATCACCAATGTTGTGATGATGGGGATGGGGGAGCCGTTATTAAATTTTGATGCTGTTGTTTCGGCGATGGATATGATGATGGATGATTTAGCCTATGGGCTTTCTAAACGTCGGGTGACTTTGAGTACCTCGGGTATTATTCCGGAGATGGAGCGCTTGCGAGCTGTCAGTCCGGTCTCGCTGGCTGTATCTTTGCATGCACCAAATGATGAGTTGCGCAATGAATTGGTGCCGATTAATAAAAAATATCCGTTAGCTGAGCTTATGGCTTTGTGTAAACGTTATTTTAGTGATGAACCGAAACGTTCTATTACATTTGAATATGTGATGCTGAAGGGGATTAATGATCAGCCTGAACATGCGGCTCAATTGATTAAATGTTTAAAAAATGTCCCTGCGAAAGTGAATTTAATCCCATTTAATCCCTTTCCGATGACACAATATGAACGTTCGTCTCAGGCCACAATTGATGCATTTCGTAACCAATTAATTAACAAAGGCATTAATACAATCACACGTAAAACGCGTGGAGATGATATCGATGCTGCCTGCGGCCAGCTCGCAGGTCGGGTCGCAGATAGAACACGGCGTGCTCAACAGTGGCAAGTGCTGCATTTTGCACGTCAACAAGCGGAGCAAACATGAATTCAACAATAACAATAGATTCAGCTGATCCCTATTTACAAAATAAACCAGGTGCGCAACTCGCTTTGATTCGTAATCAAAAAGGTTATAGTGCAGAGTATGTTGCTGGAAAATTACATTTGCGTTTGCATATTATCCAACTCTTGGAAGCTGATGATTATGACAACATGCCTGAGCCAGTTTTTATTAAAGGCTATTTACGTGCCTATGCCAAGTTACTCGAGATTCCATCTGAGGATTTTATAGAAACGTTTAATCGTTATTATGGCGCAGAGCGAAAATCAGAACGCGCACCGCTTTGGCAAAGCCGTAAACAGACTTATAAGACTGAGTATGGCGTGCATTGGTTTACCGGTTTTTTTGCGATTGCAGTGTTAGTTGCTGTATTCATGTGGTGGAATAAGAGTAAAGATGAACAAGTGACCTTGCCAACCGCCATGAACCAAAATCAGACAGAAATTCGCTTAACCGATTTATCAAAAATGAGGTCGTTACTTTCTTCTGTCAGTGAAACTGTGCCAGCGGAAGAAGTCAGTGAGTGAACGTATCCAAGCAATTCGTGGTATGCGTGATGTATTGCCTGAAGAAAGCTACTCTTGGCGTCTCTTAGAGCGTATTTTTTCTGATTGTGTACTTTCTTATGGGTATCGTGAAGTTCGGATGCCGATACTTGAAAGTACACAATTGTTTAAACGTTCAATTGGTGAGATCACGGATATCGTTGAAAAAGAAATGTATACGTTTACCGATAGAAATGGTGACAGCCTATCCTTAAGACCTGAAGGGACTGCAGGTTGCGTTCGTGCTTGTTTAGAACATGGTTTATTGCATAACCAATATCAAAAGCTTTGGTATATGGGCCCTATGTTTCGTCATGAGAAGCCGCAAAAGGGCCGATATCGACAATTTCATCAATTCGGGGCGGAAGTGTTTGGGATGGCCGATGTTGGTACTGAACTTGAGATGTTGGCGATGTGTCAAAGGCTTTGGCAGCATTTAGGACTCTCAGATCTCGTGAGCCTGCAGATTAATACGCTGGGTCAATTAAGTGAGCGTCATTTATACCGAGAGATTTTAATCAATTATTTTAAGCAGCATCTTGACCATCTAGACGAAGATAGTCAGCGGCGTTTGGATAAAAATCCGTTAAGAATATTAGATAGCAAAAATTTAGAGATGCAGCCAATTATAGAAGCTGCGCCTCAACTCATAGATACGCTTTCTGATACCAGTCGTCAACATTTTCATGATTTATGTACAGGACTTGATGCTTTGGGGATTAATTATGTGATTAATCCGCGTTTGGTTCGTGGGCTGGATTATTATGAACACACCGTGTTTGAATGGGTGACTTCCCAGCTGGGAAGCCAGGGAACAGTGTGTGCAGGTGGTCGATTTGATAAATTGGTTGAACATTTGGGCGGAAAAGCTACGCCTGCCATTGGTTTTGCGATGGGTGCAGAGCGTTTATTATTGTTGATGCAAATGACAGCTACAGAACAGTTGCAGGAGCCAACGCCAATGTTTTATATTCTGACTGAAAATCAACAAGGTGTCTTGCAAGCACTAGCGCTTGCTGAAACCC
Source organism: Legionella genomosp. 1 (assembly GCA_945901145.1). Lineage (GTDB taxonomy): Bacteria > Pseudomonadota > Gammaproteobacteria > Legionellales > Legionellaceae > JAGVJT01. Next base: position 5,970 of record CAMDJY010000054.1, read on the forward strand.
TGCATCAACAAGCCCCTCATTGGGTGGTACTGGTGAATACTTCGGGTGGTAGCTTTAAAAGTCAATTTAAAAAAGCCGATAAAAGTGGGGCTCGCTTTGCTCTCATCTTAGGTGAAGAAGAAGTGCGTCACCAGCAGGTGAGTATCAAAGATCTGCGTCACCAGCAAGATCAACAGTGTGTTGCACAATCTGATTTATTTGAGACGATATCGAGATACGTGGGAGTGTGATGTGTCAATTTATATGACTGAGGAAGAGCAAATAGAAGCTATTAAAACATGGTGGCGTCGTCATCAGCGTTGGATAACTTTGGGTTTGACGATCGTTTTGCTCTTCACGGCAGGATATCGTCTTTGGGCTTGGCATACAGAAAAACAACAGCAACAAGCCTCAATGGCATATGAAAGGCTTATGAGCGCATTTTCAGAACAAGATGATCGTGCAATCGTTGCGTATGCAAAACAATTGTCAACAGAATACCCAACAACAGTGTATCACGATGTTGCGCAGTTAGTGATGGCGCAGTATGATGTCTCGCACCAGCAACTTGATGCTGCAGAGCAAGCACTAAGATGTGTTGTTGATAAGAGTAAAATACCGGCTTTAAAGCAGCTTGCAAGTCTGAGAATTGCTCGTATTTTGATGTCTCGTCAGCAATATGAACAAGCACTGCAGTTTATCAATCAGTTGCCTCAAGATGAAAAAAACGCTATTTATTTGCCTGTAATGACGCAACTCAAGGCAGAAATAACTCAAGCGATGGGGCAGCGTGGATGAGGTCTTTATTGTGTTCTTAAATCAAAAGTGGCTCATATTTGTTTTTTGTGTACTGATACAATCTTGTACGCAAATTGATGATTTTTTACTCGGAAAAGACAATACCATCAAGCCGAGCGCACTAACCCCGCTCAATGAAAAAATTCACTTCAAAGAACAGTGGTCAACGACTGTCAGTAAATCTGCCTCTGGTCATTATTTAAAATTAATCCCTTTTGTGTCCGGGGATATACTATACGTTGCTGAGCCACGGGGACGTTTATTTGCGATTGACAAATACACGGGTAAAATTCAGTGGTCAACGCCGCTGCATCAAAGCTTAGTGAGTGGTCCTGTGGTATTGGGGGACACCATCGTTGTTAGTACCAATACAGCTGAAGTTTTAGCATTAAACAAACAAGATGGCTCAATCCGATGGCGAGCTGCTGTGTCAAGCGATGTTTTGGCCAGTCCATTATTGACTAAACGATCTGTGGTTGTGAAAACCGTTGATGGTCATTTATATGCTTTTGATATCAATACCGGAAAAAAACAATGGCGTATGGAGCATGGCGCGCCGAATTTAATTTTGAAAGCCAGTTCTTCACCTGTCAAAATCGGACGTATGGTTCTTGTTGGTTTTTCAGATGGAAAATTAGATGCGGTTGACATCGATACGGGACGCGTCTTATGGCAACGTAGTATTGTTTATGCTACTGGGGCAAGTGATGTTGAGCGTTTGGTTGATATTGACGCAGATCCTATCGTGCGCAATGAAGTTGTTTATCTAGCAAGCTATCAAGGTTATATCGGTGCGATGTCGCTGCAAGATGGCCAGTTTATATGGAATAAAACCGCATCCACCTATAAAAATCTAAATATCGATACAGGATCGCTTTATATGACAGATAGTAACGATATTGTTTGGGCTTATGCGCTGACTAATGGTCAAGTCCGCTGGAAACAACCTATTTTAACTGCAAGAGAAGTGACTGCGCCTGCACGTATTGGGCATAATCTATTTCTTGGCGATAAAACTGGATTTTTGCATGTGATTGCTGCCGAGCACGGTACGTTGATTGGACGTCAGTATCTGGGAAGTGCAATTGAAGTTTCGCCGGTTGTTTCTGGTGATTGGATATATGTGATCACGAGTACCGGCCAACTCGTTAGTTTTACGGTAGGTGGATAACATCATGATTCCAGTGATTGCGCTTGTCGGTCGTCCGAATGTTGGGAAGTCCACTTTTTTTAACCGGCTGACCAAAACCCAAAATGCCCTGGTTGCTGATTTTCCTGGCCTAACCAGAGATAGACAATATGGGGATGTGTTGTTTGAAAATAAACCTTTTGTAGTTGTGGATACCGGTGGGATTGGTGTTGATGATCAAGCCGTTGATTCATTGATGTCAACCCAATCGGCAATGGCTTTAGAAGAAGCGACTCGTATATTTTTTCTTGTGGATGCGCGATCTGGTTTAAACGTCGTTGATCAACTGATTGCAAATAGACTCCGAAAACTTGGTAAACCCATAGATTTGATTATTAAGAAAATTGATGGTTTAGATGAGTTGACTGTGGCTTCTGATTTTCAGTCACTGGGTTTTGCTTCTATGTACGGTGTTTCCGCAACGCATGGACATGGAATACAGG
>CAMDJY010000055.1 GCA_945901145.1 Legionella genomosp. 1
CCAGCAGAAGATTATCATCAAAATTATTATGAAAAACACCAAAAACAACCCTACTGCCATCAACCTGTTGACAGATTCCATACCAAAGAGAAATAATTATGAGCGTTGCAACTGAACGTCAATCCCTCACACAATTTACCGAGAAAGCCTACCTTGACTACTCAATGTATGTCATTTTAGATAGAGCATTACCGCATCTAGCAGATGGATTTAAACCCGTTCAACGACGCATTATTTATGCAATGTCTGAACTCGGCTTAAAGGCATCAGCTAAACACAAAAAATCAGCACGCACCGTGGGTGACGTTCTCGGAAAATTTCATCCCCATGGTGACCAAGCCTGTTATGAGGCAATGGTCCTGATGGCCCAACCCTTTTCTTATCGCTATCCATTTGTAGATGGACAAGGCAACTGGGGCTCCCCAGATGACCCCAAATCATTCGCTGCCATGCGCTATACCGAGGCACGCTTATCACCTTATGCTGATCTTTTGCTGATGGAGTTACAACAAGGAACCGTTGATTGGGTTGATAATTTTGATGCTACCTTGCTAGAGCCCGCGCTATTGCCTGCCCGCTTACCAAATATTTTACTCAATGGTGCAACCGGTATTGCTGTCGGCATGTCTTCAGATATTTTGCCACATAATTTAACCGAAGTTACCAATGCATGTATTTATCTCCTCGACTATCCTGATGCGACTCTAGATACCTTAATGACTTTTATTCAAGGCCCAGATTTTCCAACAAAGGCCGAAATAATTACACCTAAAGAGGCATTATATACACTCTATAAAAATGGCGGAGGTTCAATTAAGATGCGTGCTGTGTATCACATTGAACATCACCAAATTGTGATCACTGATTTACCCTATCAAGTGTCCGGCGCAAAAATTATCGAACAAATCGCAACGCAAATGCAGCAAAAAAAATTACCGATGATTGAAGACTTACGGGATGAATCGGATCATGAATATCCAACCCGTCTTGTGATTATTCCACGATCAAATCGCATTGATATCGACAGTATGATGTCTCACCTGTTTGCAACGACTGATTTAGAGCGCAGTTATCGTGCAAATTTCAATATGATTGGTCTTGATGGTAAACCGCAAGTAAAAGGACTGGTGAGTATTCTAAATGAATGGTTAACCTTTAGAATGGATACCGTCAAACGTCGTTTGCAACATCGATTAAATCAGGTTTTAGACCGACTACATATTCTCGATGGTTTATGGATAGCTTATTTAAATATCGACGAAGTCATCGCAATCATTCGTTATGAAGACAACCCCAAGCAAGAATTAATTCAACGATTTAACTTGAGTAACCTCCAAGCAGACGCCATTCTTGATCTTAAATTACGTCATCTTGCCAAACTTGAAGAAATTAAATTACGCACAGAACGAGATGAATTAAGTCAAGAAAGAGACCAGCTCGAGCAAACTTTAGCAAGTAACTTAAAACTTAAAAAATTAATGAAACACGAGTTAACAGAAGATCGCGACCAATATGGTGATCACCGACGTTCACCCCTCGTCACACGATTAGATGCACAAGCATTAAGAGAAGAAGATATTTTACCCAACGAACCCATGACTGTCATCCTGTCTGAAAAAGGCTGGATCAGAGCGGCAAAAGGTTTAGATATTGATGGAACTACGCTCAGTTATAAATCAGGTGATGCTTTTAAGGCACAAACACCTGCGCGCAGTAACCAACAAGTCATATTTTTAGATAGCGAGGGCAAAGCTTATTCTTTACCCGGACATACCCTACCCTCTGCACGCGGCCAAGGGGAACCACTCACAGGAAAATTAAATCCGACTGATGGTGCATCTTTTGTGGCACTGGTGAGCGGAGAACCCGATCAGTGGGTGCTGATTGCAACCGACGCGAGTTTTGGATTTATCACCAAACTTGGAGATCTCCATGTTAAAAGCCGAAATGGGAAAGCTTGTTTAAAGCTCACTTCGCATGCAAAAATTTTACCTCCACGTATGATTATCGCCCGTGAAACCGATTTGATTGCCTGCGTCTCTCATGCTGGACGATTACTTATTTTTTCAGCGGAAGAGCTCCCGATCCTCGCCCGTGGCAAAGGCAACAAATTAATGAGCATTCCAGCAATTGACTCTAAAAATCGATCAGATTTTATTATTGACATCCAAGTCTTCTCACCCGAGGCAACGTTAATCATTCACGCAGGAAAACGTCATTTAAGCCTAAAGCCAATAGATAGAAAACCATACATGGGCAAACGAGCACAACGTGGGCAAAAATTGCCTCGAGGATTGCAACAAGTATTTAAATTAAGCATTGAGACACCTAGATCATAAAAAATTAATATCAAATTTTAATGCGAACTTGTGAATAATTATCGTTAGATACTTGGTATTTTAAACCAAACACTTTATAATGACTCACAAGTTCGCTCTACCCGCGTACTTTCCCCGTAAATGAATCTGGATTATCAAATCTATTTAACCAACACATCAGCGAGACCTATGAATCTTAGTGAACTTAAACGAATCCCAATTAGCGAACTCATCAACATTGCCCAAGAAACAAATATCGAGAACACATCTCGCATGCGAAAACAAGATATTATATTTTCTATATTAAAAGCACATGCACTCAAGGGCGAAGATATTTACGGCGACGGCGTTGTCGAAATTATTGATGGCTTTGGCTTTCTGCGCTCGTCAGATGGCTCATACTTGGCAGGTCCTGACGATATTTATGTTTCGCCCAGTCAAATTAGACGATTTGGCTTACGTACTGGAGATACAATCTCTGGAAAAATTCGCCCACCCAAAGATAACGAGCGTTATTTTGCTCTGCTAAAAGTCGACGAAATTAATTTTGATACGCCAGAAAATGCAAAACGTAAGATTTTATTTGAAAATTTAACGCCTCTATTTGCTTCTCAACGTCTCGTGATGGAGCAAGGCAATGGCAGTACTGAAGACTTAACGGCACGCGTAATTGATCTTTGCGCACCTTTTGGTCGTGGACAACGCGGACTTATTGTTGCTCCTCCAAAAGCTGGAAAAACACTCATGCTGCAAAATATTGCGCATTCTATCGAAAAAAACTATCCCGAATGTTATTTAATTGTCCTGCTGATTGATGAACGCCCCGAAGAAGTCACTGAAATGCAACGTTCTGTCAAAGGCGAAGTCGTGGCGAGCACATTTGATGAACCCGCAAATCGCCATGTTCAAGTGGCAGAGATGGTCATCGAAAAAGCAAAACGTCTTGTAGAACATAAGCGTGATGTCGTGATTTTATTAGATTCAATTACACGACTTGCACGTGCCTATAACACAGTCATCCCTTCTTCAGGAAAAGTACTCACCGGAGGTGTTGATGCCAATGCCTTACAAAGACCAAAACGTATTTTTGGTGCGGCTAGAAACATTGAAGAAGGCGGCAGCCTGACCATTATCGCCACAGCCATGGTGGATACCGGCTCAAAAATGGATGAAGTCATTTATGAAGAGTTCAAAGGTACCGGCAACATGGAAATTCATTTAAGCCGAAGTATTTCAGAACGACGCGTATTTCCTGCGATTAATATTAATCGTTCAGGAACCCGCCGAGAAGATTTACTACTGACACCCGAAGAACTACAACGTACCTGGATTTTACGTAAAATTCTTCAATCAATGGATGAATCAGATGCGATTGAATTCCTGATTGAACGCATGAAAAACCATAAAACCAATAGTGAGTTTTTTGATGCCATGAGGCGCCAAGAATAAAGCTTAAGATTAAACCTAAAGATGAAATACAATGATCTGCGCGATTTTATTGCACAGCTAGAAACTCAAGGTCAGTTAAAACGCATTGATTACCCTGTTTCGCCTGATCTTGAAATGACCGTGGTCAGCGATCAAGTTCTTCGCAACCAGGGCCCTGCCTTGTTGTTTACGCAACCTAAAGACCATCAAATCCCAGTTCTCACCAACTTGTTTGGGACAGTAGAACGGGTTGCGGCGGCGATGGGTCAAGATAATATTCAAGCGCTACGTGAAGTTGGGCAACTCCTTGCAGCGCTCAAAGAACCAGCTCCCCCTAAGGGCTTTAGGGACGCATTTAATCAATTGCCATTGCTAAAACAAGCGTTTAATATGGCGCCTAAAATCATCAGCCGCCCATTATGCCAAACCCACGTCTTTGAACATGACGAAGTGGATTTAACCAAGCTTCCCATTCAAACCTGTTGGCCAGGCGACGTTGCACCACTCATTACTTGGGGACTAGTAACGACGCAAGGCCCATTACAAACGCGTCAAAATATGGGTGTTTATCGACAACAAGTCATTGGTAAAAATAAATTAATTATGCGCTGGCTATCTCATCGCGGTGGCGCTCTAGACTATCAAGCTTGGCAACAGCATTATCCAAAAGACAGATTCCCCATTGCCGTGACTTTAGGCGCAGATCCAGCGACAATTCTTGCCGCAGTCACTCCAATTCCAGATACGTTATCTGAATATGCCTTTGCAGGGCTATTACGCGGTCAAAGAACACAGCTTGCACGCTGCATTAGCCATGATCTTCATATTCCAGCCTCAGCAGAAATTATTCTAGAAGGCTATCTTGAGCCTGGAGTGGTTGCTGAAGAGGGGCCTTTTGGTGACCATACTGGCTATTATAACGAAGTCCAGTCTTTTCCAGTATTCACCGTTGAAAGAATCACACATCGCGATAATCCGATTTATCACAGCACTTATACAGGACGGCCTCCCGACGAACCTGCTATTTTAGGCTTAGCACTGAATGAAGTTTTTATTCCGCTGCTACAAAAACAATTCCCAGAGATTGTTGATTTTTATTTGCCACCGGAGGGTTGCTCCTATCGACTCGCTGTTGTTACTATAAAAAAACAATATCCAGGACATGCAAAACGGATCATGATGGGCGTTTGGTCTTTTTTAAGGCAATTCATGTATACTAAATTTGTGATTGTTTGTGATGATGATATTAATGCACGCAACTGGCAAGATGTTATCTGGGCAATGACGACGCGCATGGATCCAACGAGAGACACAGTTATGATTGACAATACTCCCATTGATTATCTTGATTTTGCTTCGCCAATTTCAGGCTTGGGCTCAAAAATGGGAATGGATGCAACACAAAAATGGCAAGGAGAAACCCAACGCGAATGGGGACGTCCTATCGTCATGGACGAAGATGTTCTAAAACGGGTGACATCTTATTGGCCCTTTCTGGGATTAAGCTAATGCCATGCTCAGTCACCGATGCGAAAATTATTGAAAAAACACAACTCAGTGTCAATTTAATGCGACTCGTATTAGCCCCTGAAACTTATATTCCCTACCAAGCAGGTCAATATTTACAAATACTTTCTGATTCAAGACACGAGCCGCTCAGTTATTCCATCGCAAACGCACCGAACCAAACTCAAACCTACGAACTTCACATGCGTCAAAGCCCAAATGCAGCAATTAAGCATCAACAAAACATTCGCATTCAATTGCCTTTTGGAGCATGTACATTGACATCCATAACAAAACGCCCCTTACTATTCATTGCCGGCGGCACAGGATTTGCACCTATTAAAGCATTGCTGGAACAACTCATCATTGAAAAAAACCAAAATCCCGTGCATCTATATTGGAGTGCACGTAGCAGCGATGGACTTTATCTCAATTCAACAGTAAAGGCTTGGACTAAAAAATATCAATGGTTTCATTATTATCCAAGAGTTTCAGCGCAAGATGAATCTTCTATTATACCATTCCTATCCAATCAACAGATCGAGCCAATCCATCTAAAAGATTGGGAAATCATATTAGCTGGACCTTTTAATATGGTTTACTCAATTCGAGACGAACTGATTCGATATGATATCCCCAGAAATCAGCTACATTCTGATGCATTTGATTTTGAATAATAAGCATAATAACCATAGGAGTCATCGAACATGGAAACATTTTATCAATTACTAGCAATCATTGGAGCAAGCTTAGTTATTTGGTTTATTTATAAAACGATTAAAAACAGACCAGATCAATTTAGTCGAGAAAAAATTACCCACAGTTTTTTCACCATGGGAATACTGGGCATTATCTTGATTATCTTTGTTGCCCTGCTTATTTTATTTGTACGAACTTCTTAGTAGCAGAGTCTAGCTCTTCACTACAAGACACGTTATTTTGCTTATAATTTTTCATTTTATCGAAAAAATGACGTATTTTACCTACAGTAATGATTTTTGGCGCAGACCAGTCTTGAATTGGATGTTGATCATTACTCCCTGTAAATTCTTTTTTCCATATTTTTTTTTCATTCTCTACCGTATAGTCTGCTTCGGGTGCTACATCTAGAGGATGCAACGCACGTCTTCTAACAAAAATATCAAGGCCAGAATTACTATCGATGTTTACAGGAAGCTGCCACTCTTTCTTGAGCAAGTCATACCTATGCAGAAAAATATGAGCATTCCGTTGCCTCGCAATATGTAATTCGATATTCCAGAAGTAATTATGAGCAGTTAAAGAGTCCTGGAAAAAAATATGTACTGTACGTTTATCATTTAATGAATTCACAAAAATCTCAATATGAGCCTCATTAAATAATTTGCTTAATACTGGATATTTTGGATTAGACGTATTCAATATATTATATAATGACTCTGAAAATCCTAGAGAGCCATACAAAATCTTCACTAAAAAAACCTGCGCTATACCAATCGTCACACAATGATTCATATTTGAAAATTCGGTTGCTTTATTTCTTGCGAATCGACTAGTCCATAAACAAAGATCGGAATCATTGGGATAAGGTAATCCAGCATCTAATAATAAATTAATCGCTTTTTTTATTTGCTCTTTATGTAAACCGATATCTTCTACATTAAATGTTGGCTGCATACATTCATCAAAAGTAGATTGAATTAAAAACCAAAAATCATCAAAAGATGGAAGACTTTGATCAAGGCTATCTGCACGAAATAATGACAAATTCTTTAGTCGATACAACTGAGAGTCTGGAATAATTTTCTCACGCTCAAACTCTTCAATAACACGTTGAAAATTAAGAAACGTTTCAATCCTCGCCAACTCCATATCATATGCATAGGCTAACAAAGGTGTGTGTTTTTTTTCATATGATTCTTCTAGTTTTTTATTAATAATATGAAGAAATTGTGGTGTATAAATTCGGCGTTTTTTATCATTCGAGAAAGGCTTACCTTGTACAAATAGAGGGAACTCTTCGTCATTTTTTTCAGCAGACCAATCAAAAAATACAATATTTTGCTCACCGTAAGCTAACATTAATTTATATGCAACATAGGCCTCAATTATTTCTCTTTGTTCTATTGTTAACTGTGTATTTTGAAAACGACCAGATGATAGGAAAATCTCGATATGATTCAAATTCTTGCGTAACCAACCAGCATAATACGCTGTTCCATCATATGCTCCTTCAGGTATAGCTAATGATGGATGCCCATACCGATTATTGCGTTTTATCCACTCCTGCATGGAGAGATCAACTCTGTCATATATATTTGTATTACCAAAACGAACTGCCCCATTTTTAATACCAATGGCTAAGATTAAATCTGATCTTAATACCCAAATCTTCTTTTCATCTAAGCATAATTCAGCACAATGTTCACTGTCTTCATAGACAGGATTAATTCCGACTTCATTCGGATTATAATATTTTGCTGCGGTCGTCGGCATGGATTTAAATTGATCAACAAATAATGATTCTGAAATAATCATTTTATTTTCTGAAGGTAATTATTTATTCAAATATTATATTTAAAATGATCTATTTTGTCAAAATTTAGATCATATTCATTAAAAATGAAAATACATCGAATATTATTAAGTAATGCCTCAGCAACCGAACCTCCTCCAGGTTTAGTCCACAAGATCCCAGATTTTGCTAGTGCAACATATTTTTTATTTTCCAAGAATCCCAATACTTTAATTTCTATCTTATTATTTGGAAAAACACCTTGGCTATATTCGTTTTTCAGTGCCTCCAACAATGAGATGTTATGGCCACAAATAAGAATAAATTCATAACAGATATTACCGGTTAAGGTTTCAGCGTCAGAGATAATTTTACCTAAAATGGTCCTAATATTGCCCTCAACACCAAATGCACCCATAGAAACGACAACTCGTATGACATTGTCGTTCTTATTCAATTTATTTTCTTCGATAACAACTGGTAAAAACTCGCTATACTCCTCTTCCGTTAACACTCTAACAGGGTAAGTTACATAATTAATCGTATACAACGAACTAACACTCGCTCGAGCATCCCAGCTTGAAAAGTTATTAGGCGAGACCAGTAAACCTTTAAAGTCTG
>CAMDJY010000056.1 GCA_945901145.1 Legionella genomosp. 1
ACTTCGTCTAATAAAAGTGGGGGACGAAATTGCTCTAAAAATAATTTTGGGTCGCGATTAGCTAGTGTTCTTAACTGCAGATCATCAAATGTGAGCTCTTTAAATGATGATTCTGAAAGATGCAATAACAGCGTACTTTTACCGCACTGCCTTGGTCCAATCACTAATTGCACTGGACTATGATTGTCAAATAATCGTTGTGTCATATCTCGTTTAATGTACATTTTTGTCTATTTTAAGTTGGTATCTTATAATCGTCATTATAAAGACTTTTAAACGACATTTGAATACAACATTGTCAAAACCTTGTTTTTTGTTTTTTCATCCCCATATAGCATTTATGGTTTTGCTCGGGAGTTATTTTTTGGAACAAATGCATAGTACGACGATATTATCCGTCAGAAGAGGGAAACAAGTGGTGATAGGTGGTGACGGTCAAGTCACACAAGGCAATACAGTGATGAAGGGCAATGCCCGTAAAGTACGTCGCTTGTATAAAGATCGCGTTTTAGCGGGATTTGCTGGTGGAACCGCAGATGCATTTACTTTGTTTGAGCGTTTTGAAACCAAGTTGGAAATGCATCAGGGTCATTTGATGCGCGCAGCTGTTGAGTTGGCAAAGGATTGGCGAACAGATAAAATTTTGCGTCGATTAGAGGCTTTGTTGTTGGTTGCAGACACTAAATCCTCTTTAATTATTACTGGTAACGGCGATGTGATTGAACCTGAGCGTGGTATTATGGCGATTGGTTCGGGTGGTCCGTTTGCTGAAGCAGCAGCGCGTGCCATGTATGATAATACCAAACTATCTGCTGCAGATATTGTCAAAAAGAGTTTAACCATAGCCGCGGATATGTGTATTTACACAAATCATCATTTAACTATTGAAGAATTGGAAAACGATTGTGAGTAATTATGTTCAGCATTTACCGGTAAATAGTATTATGACACCACGTGAAATCGTGGAAGAATTAGACAGATATATTATTGGTCAATATGATGCCAAACGCGCGGTTGCGATTGCATTAAGAAATCGTTGGCGCAGAATGCAAATCCAAGACGCAGCTTTGCGCAATGAGATTATGCCCAAAAATATTTTAATGATTGGTCCAACTGGTGTTGGTAAAACGGAAATTGCGCGCAGACTTGCACGCTTAGCCAATGCACCTTTTGTTAAAGTTGAAGCGACCAAGTTCACTGAAATTGGTTATGTTGGTCGCGACGTAGATTCTATCATTCGTGATTTAATCGATATTGCGATTAAAGAAGCGCGTGAACGCGCAATGAAAAAAGTTCAGCATCCAGCGGAAGAAGCAGCTGAAGAGCGGATATTAGATGTATTATTACCACCTCCACGCAGTGGTCATGCGCCAGGCGAGCGTGACTCTTCGGCTCGACAAGTGTTTCGTAAACAATTGAGGGAAGGCTTATTGGATGACCAAGAAATTGAAATTGATGTTGCCGTGACTCCAGTTGGTGTCGAAATTATGGCACCGCCTGGCATGGAAGAAATGACGAGTCAATTGCAAGCTATGTTTCAACAAGTCGGCACCAGTAAAACCAAAACGCGAAAAATGCCGATCAAAAAAGCAATGAAAATTTTGACAGAAGAAGAAGCTGCCAAATTTATTAATGAAGATGATATTAAAATTCGAGCAGTTGAAGCAGTTGAGCAACATGGTATTGTTTTTATTGACGAAATTGATAAAGTCGCAAAACGTGCTGAGCATGGTGGCGATGTCTCACGTGAAGGCGTGCAGCGCGATTTGCTGCCGTTGATTGAAGGTTCTGCGGTCTCCACGAAATATGGCGTGATTCGTACAGATCATATTTTATTTATTGCTTCCGGTGCGTTTCATATTGCAAAACCCTCAGATCTCATTGCTGAGCTTCAAGGCCGGCTGCCGATTCGTGTAGAGCTTTCTGCTTTAAGTGTAGAAGATTTTGTACGCATTCTTACTGAACCTCATGCTTCTTTAACTGAACAATATTCGGCACTGATGGCGACTGAAGGTGTAATTTTAACGTTTGATCAAACCGGGATTCGTCGTATCGCCGAAGTCGCATGGCAAGTCAATGAACGGACGGAAAATATTGGTGCCCGAAGGTTATATACAGTCATGGAACGTTTATTAGAAGTCGTTTCTTTCGAGGCAACGGATAAAGTCGGCGAAAAAGTTCATGTTGATTTAGCCTATGTTCAAAAGCATCTTGGTTCGTTAATCGACGATGATGATTTGACGCGCTATATTTTGTAAGCAAGCTTAATGCCCGCTGAATACAGAAAAGGACTATAAGAGTTCACTGGGCTGATCTCAGCTTCGCCGTAGCCTGTTGTGTAATTTGTAGATATTTCAGCCATAAAATGCGGCGTGAAATTATAGTTGATGCCGAGACCGAACGTTGGCGCAATTCGCCATTGATTATTGATTTCATCATTGCGATGAATATTGGCAACACCCGCGCCTGAGTATACGCGCACGAATGTTTTGGGGAGGATCAGCATGATTTTAGCCATCGCAGACACCATATCTGTTCTAGATTTGAGCTCAGTATTATCTTCATGATCAAATGCAAATAAGCTTTCATTATCAAAATTGACAATCGCGTCTGGGAAATGTGTGTAGGCAAACTCAAGCGCAAAAAACGGTGAAAATTCGTAGCCTACAAATGCACCCAGAGCCACACCACCTTCTGTGGCTCTGATTGGTGCTGACATGCTGATTGCTGCATTTTGATTTTCTTCAGAAGGTACGAGCCCTTGCCAGGTGGTAGAGCCATAGCCGACCAAACCGCCGCCATAGAGTTTAAATTCGAAAGGGTCAGCGCAGGCATTCAGTGCGTAAATAAATAGGCCTAGGACAAAAAAATTACGCACAGGCTGATCCCGTGCCACTACATAATTGATTCTGAGAGTTGTTGCCGCCATTGCGATAACATTTCCAGGCGTCAATGCAATTTTGCGTGCTGGTATCATGTTGATATTCACATGCTTTTTCTACAGTATGAAAAACAATGAGCATACGTTCATAAATTAATTTCATGTCGTTACACATGCGTTTCGGTAAGCCTGATGATGTACAATGGCAGATTGCGGCTTCTTTAAAAGAAGAACAAAAAGCCTGGTCGGTATTTACAGTCGCTTGTGGACATGCGATTGCACCTGAGAAAACAAATATTGAGAAAAGCGCAGTTAACACCATGATGGCTTTTTTAATCACAATAAATCCTTAATACAGATATCAAGAGACTGGCTATTCTTGATATCTGAATAGCCGCGAATATTGATTATAGAAGAGATTTTATCGCTTTGCTACAGCTAAACTTTTTAGAATAGTGAGCGCAGCATACACTTGATAATCTTCATGAATTAAATGTTGTTCATCGATAGCAGTAGCTTGATTATCAGCGCGTTTTGTTTTATTACCATTGAGTATATGCCCACTGAGATCCGCTTCACTAAAATTGATACCTTCATTTTTTTGTGAAGCATCTTTAGGTACAGAAATTTCCTCAACTAAGATATCAGGCGTGATACCTTGTGCTTGGATTGATGTGCCTGCTGGTGTGAAATATAATGCTGTGGTTAATTTAATCCCATGCGTGTTATCCAGCGGTAAGACGGTTTGCACTGTTCCTTTACCAAAACTTCGTGTGCCTAAGATGATGGCGCGTTTATTATCTTTTAAAGCTCCGGCAACAATTTCAGATGCAGACGCGGAGCCACCATTAATTAAAACCACTAAAGGTGCGTTGTTTAACACATCGCCGGGACTGGCAATTGCTGTAAATTTAGATCCAGGTAAGCGACCTTCGGTATAAACAATTAATTCTTGTTTTTTGTTAGGCGTTTTTGTGTCGATAAAAGCGTCTGCAATTTGAATTGCTGAGTCTAATAAGCCGCCTGGATTATTTCTCAGGTCTAAGATTAAACCTTTTAATTGACCACCGGCTTTTTGTTTCATCTCTGCGATATTTTTAAGCATGTCTTGTGCACTCAACGCTTGAAATTGTGCAAGTCGAATATAGCCGTATTGATTATCGAGTAACTTGGATTGTACACTTTTAATCTGAATATTTTCTCGAACCAGCGTGAGTTGCAAGGGTTTATTTTCACCTTTACGTAACACAGTTAGGGTAATTGGCTCACCAATTTTACCACGCATGAGGGTGACTGCTTCTTTCAAGTTAATACCTTGCACTGAACGTGATCCAATTTTAATGATATAATCACCTGGTTTAATATGTGCTTTGGCAGCAGGAGAATCAGCCAAAGGGGAAATGACTTTAATCACACCTTCTTCCATCGTGACTTCAAGGCCTAACCCTCCAAATTCACCACTGGTTGAGGTTTGCAATTCATTGAACTCTTCTTCATCAAGATATCCTGAATGCGGGTCTAAGCCTGCAAGCATGCCTCGAATTGCGTTTTCGAATAGCTCTTTATCGCTGACTGGTTTGACATAGTATTGTTTAATTTGTGCAATTGCATTAGAAAAACGTTGTACGTCTTCCATAGGAATATTTTGTTCCTCTTCGGCATTGTTGATTGCTCGACTTGGATTTGATAGGATGAGTAAATAAGATAGAAGGCTCATGGACACAACATGAGAGAAGCGTTTTTGTAACATTTTTTTCTCCTCAAGGGTATCAGGCTAACCATTGTCGCGGAGGAACTACTTTTCCACGACGTCTTAATTCGAAGTATAGACCGTTTTCACGAATTCCACCGGTGTGTCCAACAGTGGCAATTTTATCACCTGATTTGACGAGATTTCCCTTGGCTTTAAACAGCGATTCATTATGAGCATAAAGACTCATCATCCCGTGTTCATGCTCGATGATGATCAGAAGACCATAACCATTGAGCCAGTCACTGAAGATAACTTTTCCGGGTAAAATAGCATGAACAGGTGTTCCTTCTTGCGCTGAAAATAGCATCCCCTGATTAAAATATTTTGAATTTTGTGTTGAGCTAATTGGTGTTTTGAATTTGCCATTTAACTTGATTGGTTTGCTTGAGCTTGTCTTATTGGCGTGATTTGATAATACGGGCACACGTGAGACTGATTTCATAGGTCTAATACGGGCGTTCTCGGTCAATTGTTTTAATAATATTTCTAAATGCATGCGATCTTGTTGGTAAGTTTTCAGTTGTTGTTGTTTGGTTTGGATAGCATGCGTTACGGTTTGCATGACTTGATGCTGTTGCTGTTTTGTTTCTATTAATTTTTTTTGGCGAGCGAGTAAATTGCGTTCAAGCGTTTGTAGTGCCTGATATTCTGCTTTAATTTTTTCTTGATTTTGTGTGTGGATGAAATAGGTATCTCGTATTTGTTGAATGAATTGCTCATCAGCACGAATCATATACTGATGATAGGTGATTAGCCGATTTATGGTATGTGGGTTGTGTTGATTGAGTAGCCATTGTAGTGGCGGTAGTTTTTGAGTTTGATAACGTTGGCGTAAATGTGCGCCAAGTAGGTTTTGTTGTCTTTCAATTTGCTGGCTGAGTTTTTGATTTTCTTTTTCAAGGGTAACTAGTGTTTGTTTTTTTTTAATAATATTATTTTGGGTTTCTCGAATGTTGATGATCTCTAAGCTGATTTGTTTTTCTATGGTTGCTAACGTTTGAGATAAAGTGACTTTGGTATTTTCGGCTTGAGACAAATTTTTTTGTAAGGCCCCCATTTGGTTTGAGATTTTATTTAATTGCTCTTTCATTTGATGCGTTGAAACACCGTAAGTTGATGTGTTGCATAAATATAAGAATACAAACATATAGATGGTGCATTTATTCATGGGGTTCCTCATATGACAAAAGATTATGACCGGTCATTTCGTCAGGCTTGGGAATGTTTAATAAGTTGAGGAGAGTGGGGGCGATATCAATTAAACAACCTGTTGATGTATTGAATTTCCATTTTACGTCACTGACACAAATCAAGGGGACCGGTTCGCTGGTGTGCGCAGTGTGGGGTTGGCAGGTCTTGTCATCAAACATGGCTTCTGCATTGCCATGATCTGCTGTAATGAGTAAAGTGCCGTTGACTTGTTTTAAAGTCTCACCGACTGTATGCATCATTTGATCTAAATATTCAATGGCTTTAACCGTTGCCTGGAAATTGCCTGTGTGTCCAACCATGTCGGCATTTGCATAATTACAAATAATCACATCATACTGACGGTTTGTAATCGCTTTCAATAGTTCATCTGTGAGTGCTTCAGCACTCATTTCGGGTTTCAGATCATAGGTTGCAATGTGTGGAGAGGGAATGAGTATTCGTGTTTCGTTGATGAATTTTTGTTCTGATCCGCCATTAAAGAAAAAGGTAACATGTGCATATTTTTCTGTTTCAGCAATCCGTAATTGACTTAATCCTTGCTCAGCTAATACTTCACCTAGAGTATTGTGAAGCTTCACAGGGGGAAATATGCACTCGGTATTTAGATGTGCTGCATAGTGTGTCATGCTGATAAAACGGATGAGTTCAGGTTTTGATTGTCGTTGAAACCCCGTAAATTCAGAGCTTATCAATGCTTCAGTCAGTTGACGGGCTCGATCTTTGCGAAAATTAAAGAAAAATACTGCGTCTCCAGATTCAATGATTGAGCCTTTGCCAATTCGTGTCGGTGGGACGAATTCGTCATAAACATTTTTTTTATAATAACTGGCTAATGCTTCTGTCGCTGTGTTTGCTTGGTTGTCGTATGTATGTTCTGTCAGGACGCGATAGACTTGCTCGATACGTGACCAACGCTTATCTCGATCCATGGCAAAGTAACGCCCACTAATCGAAGCAATATGGGCAATTGGATGCTCTATTAAATATTTTTCTAAGCGTGCTAAGCTTTGCATGGCACTTTGCGGGGGAGTATCACGCCCATCTAAAAACAGATGTAGTGCGATATTAGAAAATTTCCGGGCAACACATACTTCAAGCAATGCAAAAAGATGATCTTCATGACTGTGCACCCCTCCAGAAGAAAGTAATCCCATGATGTGGAGTGTTTTTTGACTTTTCTTGAGCAAAGCCAAGGTATTTAGTAAAGCTGGATTGCAGGCAAATTCGCCTTGAGCGATTGATTGATTAATGCGTGTTAAATCTTGAAGAATAATGCGCCCGGCGCCAATATGCATATGGCCTACTTCCGAGTTCCCCATTTGGTTATTGGGTAAACCAACCGTTTGTCCTGAGGCATTAAGTAGAATATGAGGACAGGTTGCCCACCAAGAATCCCACTGAGGGGTATGTGCGGCGGCAATCGCGTTATGTGTTTGTTCTTTGCGATAACCCCATCCATCAAGGATCATCAATACTAAAGGATTTCTTGACATGATTTCTCTTAAACTTTTGTGATAAAGAGGTTAGACTATAGGCCATTTTGGTTGAAGGATGAAGTAGCTTGGATCAAAAAGTACCGCAACATATAGCAATCGTGATGGATGGTAACGGCCGTTGGGCTGCAGAGCAAGGCTTACCACGGGTTGAGGGACATCGGATGGGTGTTGAATCGATCCGTCGGGTTGTCGATGAGTGTTTATTGCATCAAATTCCTTTTTTAAGTTTATTTGCTTTCAGCAGTGAAAATTGGGCCCGACCCAAGGATGAGGTTGATTACCTTATGGCGCTTTTTGTCGAGTCTATTGAACAAGAAATGGCTTTGTTATTAGAAAAAGGCGTGCGTATGTGTTTTACTGGGGATCGTTCTCGTCTTTCAGAAATCTTAATTGCTTGTATGCAATCTATTGAGTCATTAACAGCCCATAATAATAAGCTCGTGATGAATATTGTTTTTAATTATGGTGGACGTTGGGATATTGTGCAGGCAGCTCGTACTGTGGCTATGCAAGTTTCTCAGGGTGAATTAGCACCTGAAGATATTGATGAACATTTATTTTCTACTCTGTTGGATACCCGTGATATCCCTGATCCAGATTTATTCATTCGGACCAGTGGTGAGTTACGAATTAGTAATTTTTTTCTTTGGCAGCTTGCATATAGTGAATTATATTTTTGTGATTTATTTTGGCCAGATTTTTCAAAAGAAGCGTTTCAAGAAGCCTTGTCCTGTTTTGCGATGCGTAGGCGTCGCTTTGGCAAAACTGGCGTGCAAATGAGTGAGTGTATTGATGTTTAAACAAAGATTATTGACGGCTCTCATATTAATTCCATTGGTATTATTGACTATCAAACAAGCGAATCCGTGGATATTAGCTGAGTTTATGGCGATTATTTTGGCTATTGCTGCAAAAGAATGGTTCGCGCTTATTCCTTTAAAACAAATGTTATATAAAATTCTTTTTTCGATTT
>CAMDJY010000057.1 GCA_945901145.1 Legionella genomosp. 1
GATGTCATCCCAATGATCCATCAGATCACGTTTATTCATCGTTGGCAGTGTGGATAAATCCGTTAATTTAAAATTTGCTACATCGATATGTCTAAATTTTTCTCTATACCATGCCGAATGATCGATGGCATGTTTGAGCATCTCACGCAATCGGCTTTCCTGTAGTTGCTGAATTTCATGTCGTTTTAGAGCAACTACATGCTGATCTTTGGCAAGCCTGTCGCGCGTTTTTTCAACTGAATCTACCCCTGCAACATAGTCAATATGCTTGGTGAGCTTCATAGCATCTCCTCCAAACTAAAAATCAATTTTAGTTACATGCTGAGGATCATAAAAGCCCTCTGTCACTGAACATGTGCCTAATGAGCCATCACGATTAATTGGGCAAGCGAGCATGGTGTTGTCTCCACTACTGGGGATATAACCAAAATTATTGGAGCTTGACATGAATAAGCCCTGCCAATAGTAACCAGAAAAATTAAAATCCGAATTCGTAACGGTTTCACACTGGCTAAAAGTCGTGCCATCATCACTGACTGAACAGGCTGCTAATGTATCATTTTTAACATTTAAGATATAAGCGATTGTTCCTGTTGCATCAAAACTAATGCCTTGAGGAGACTGGATCTCGTTCGCCGAAACAGTTGTACACGTATCAAATGACGCACCGCCATTAATAACCGGACAAACTGATACTGTACTCGTCGTATAATTTGTAATATATGCGATAGTTCCTGACTTATTAAAAGTAATGTCGCTCGGTTTTGAGAAGGTTCCATTGCCGCTTGAACTACTACAAGTCCCGATAGACAATCCATCCTCAGAGAGAGGACAAATATTAACGACGTTCGCACCATTAACATGAGTGAGATATAAATAGGTTTGATCTGGATTGATAGCAAGGGAGGTTGTAGCGCTGGTTGTCACATCCGCATTATTACAAGGTTGCAAAGAACCATCCTGGTTAACGGCGCAGATGGATACTCCTCGTGCGCCTATATTCGCAACATACAAAATACGGTTATTAGATATATTTGCAGAGGCAATTCCACAAGGGTCGTGAAAAGCGCTATCATAGGAAGCGGCACAATTTGCTAAAGAGCCATCGGTTAATATATCGCAAATAGATACTGTTTGGTTAGTACCTTGCCCGATTCCAAAGTTAGAAACATAAAGTTTAGAGCTGTTATTTGTTAGCGTGATATTTAAAACATCACTGGCATTCGGTCTGTAACATTGTAAACTTGACCCTTGTTCACACACAGTTGGCCCATCAGAGATAGGTTGCGTTAATTGATTGCCATTAATTTGTAAAGAAAGCGTGCATGAAGCTTTGCCCGTTAATGTAAATGAATCTTGACAAACACCATCTCCAGTGGTTAATTGGGTAATCCCTTGGATGGCTTGCATCGTGAGTCTGTGAGTTCTTGTCGATTGATTTGTGATTTTATATTTTACAATTGCAGTTTCGGAGGGTGAAACAGAGAGCGTTGTCGCGGTTAAAGGCGAAAAGCGCCATACAGGACTACCTGCCTGTGCTGCAATACACAAGAACACACTGATCATACTGGTTAGTAATCGAATCGTCATGGTACTCGCCTCATGCTAAATAAGTTAGATTCACTAAAAATCCATTCGTGTAGGTATAAGGTAAAGACACACCCGTACCCAGTGTTTGTCCGGGAGCTCGACCTAAATTACTTTGACCCAAATCAGAAAATTCATAGCCAATGCCAACCTGTAAATGATCCATCAAAGTTTTCTGAACACCCGCGCCAACGGTATAGGTAAACGTATTCCTTGTATAAGCAGGAAAATTTGGATTTATTTGGGCTTGAAAAATCGTTGGAGTATTTGAAAACGAGTAGGTGTGGTTAAAACCAACACCAATACTGGCACTTACCCATGGCATGAGAAAATATCCCGGATCAGCTAGAAACTTGCTTTTAAATGCAATATGCGTATGTTGAATTTTATACGCATAAGTATAATTGTTAAAAACAGGCGCAGCATCATCCCAGATCTGGCCTGACAGATTATCGTGAGTCGTGGCGGCAACCGCTATACCAAACTGACCATCAATGATCGAAGACAATTTTTTCTGAGTCCCGACAAATACTTCACCATCAAATATCGCATGATTCGTTTTATTTGCTGCATAAGTCTTTTCAATGCCAGGGGTTAGATAAAATGTTTGCGTCTTTCCGGGATTTAACCAAATAGGACCAGCGCTGATTGTGCCTACCCATTTTCGCTCTATATTTTGAAGTGTCGACCCCATGTTACCGGCAAACGCCATGCTATAACTAACAGCTGATGTCAGAGCGAATAAAAAAAAATTCCTTTTCTTCATCAATGCTCCTTGCATATTAAAAATATATAAACTCAAACTAACAAGGATCTCTATTTTATGTCAACACGAATTTTTAAACTTAACCCATACGGGCGCATGATCAGAAGGCCGTTCAGCTCGCCTGGGTTCACTGTCAATGGCACTTTCAACACACTCGCTCGACAATACTTGACTTAATAAAATTAGATCAATAC
The DNA here is from genome assembly GCA_945901145.1 of Legionella genomosp. 1. Taxonomy (GTDB): domain Bacteria; phylum Pseudomonadota; class Gammaproteobacteria; order Legionellales; family Legionellaceae; genus JAGVJT01. The sequence continues at coordinate 2,548 of CAMDJY010000057.1, forward strand.
GTAAGCCATGGTTACGACGAAAACTGGCTTGTCGATAATCCCACCAACTATATTGCGTGGCGTCAGGATGCTGTGTGCGAAAGCTATCAACTAATCCTAGATTTAATAATTTTTTAAGCGCATCGCGTTCATCTGAACTCACTAAAACAGAACCTTCCCATGCCACAGGATCATAAACATCGCCATCTTCAGGCGCAATATTAAAATCACCTAAGAGCACAAGCTTCGGATATTGCTGTAGTTGTTGCTCGACATAAGTCGTCAAGGCAGATAGCCATGCCAATTTATATAGATATTTATCTGAACCCACGGCTGAGCCATTTGGGACGTATACATCGATGACACGAATGCCTTGCACGGTCGCAGCAAGCACACGACGTTGCTCATCATGAAAATCTGGGATGCCAATCACGACATCTTCTAAACTATAACGGCTGATCAAAGCCACACCGTTATATGTTTTTTGACCCACAAAGCTCAAATGATAACCGAGGTCTTCTAAACATGCCCTAGGAAACCGCTCATCTACCAATTTTGTTTCTTGAAGTGCTAACAAATCAACTTGAGAAGATTGCAGCCAGTCAATGACTTGACTTAAACGCACACTTAAAGAGTTCACATTCCAACTTGCAATTTTAAACACAGCCAATGCCCTCATACTCCACATATAACGGTGCGTGATCTGAAAAAAAACGCTCTCGATAAACACCCACATCAACCACCGAGCCAGCAAGGCCTTGGGTGATCACTTGATAATCAATACGCCAACCAACATTGTTAGCACGTGCCTGGCCACGATGAGACCACCACGTGTATTGTTCTGGTTGTTGATTCAACAGTCGAAATGCATCGACAAATCCTAAAGAATCGAATAATAAATCAAGCCAGGCACGCTCTTCTGGTAAAAACCCTGAATTTTTTTGATTGGCACGCCAGTTTTTTAAATCAATTTGTCGATGCGCAATATTAAAATCCCCGCATAAAATTAATTCACGTCCAGAAGCTTTTAATTGCGCAAAATGGGTTGTCATCTGCTCCAAAAATTCATATTTCGCACGTTGCCTGATTTCACCACTCGTCCCTGATGGAAAATAAATAGAAATCACACTTAGTTTTGGATAGTCAAATTGCAGATACCGGCCTTCCAAATCACTCAACTCAAATCCTAAAGTTTTCGTCACCGAGACGGGCTGTTCACGTGCATAAATAGCAACACCACTGTAGCCTTTTTTGACTGCATCAACATATTCACAATAAAAATACCCAGGAAAATAAAGGGCCTGATCTTGAATTAATTGACCATATTGCGCTTTAGTCTCTTGAATACACACAAAATCTGCTTGCTGTTGTTCAAGCCAAAGATAAAATCCTTTTTGAGCAGCCGACCGAATGCCATTGGCGTTAAAACTAATTACTTTCATGTTTTCAAATACTCTTATTTCGTGGCAAGCGCTAAAGCCACACGTGCAATCCGCTCCCCCATGTGCTTGGCTAGAACCATTTCATCCTGACTTAAAATAGATTGATTATCTAAACCAGAGACATGAGTCACCCCATAAGGCGTCCCCCCTGTCACTGTATGCGTCAAAGCAGCTTCTGTATATGGCAGACCAAGCATCAACATGCCATGATGCAATAACGGCAACATCATACTCATCAACGTTGTTTCTTGGCCACCATGCATCGATGAGGATGAGGTAAAGACACACGCAGGTTTATTCACAAGCGCGCCAGAAAGCCACAGAGACGACGTACTATCCAAAAAATACTTCATAGATGCTGCCATATTGCCAAAACGCGTCGGGCTGCCTAACGCTAAACCACTGCAATCTCGTAAATCTTCTAACGAAACATAAGGTGCACCTGTGTCGGGAATCGCTGGGTCAACGGCTTCACACGTCGATGATACCGGAGGTACAGTTCTTAACCGAGCCTCTATCCCGTGAACATGGGCAACACCGCGCGCGACATATTGAGCAAGATGAGCAACGCCGCCACTTCTAGAGTAATATAGAACCAAAATATAAGGGGCTTGCATAGTTTACTCCAATTGATTTAAGCCGATAGGTCATCATAACGAATTTTGCGTTGATATAACCATCTTTTTTTAATTTGTGATAGCATGACGCACCTTTTTTAATAACCGAGATTCACCATGTGGTTTAATAACGGGCTCATCTATCACTGCCAACAAGAAACACCTATCTCTCTAAGCCAGTCACTCGCTGAAGATTATCTAAAACCCTGCCCGCCGCATGCACGATTCATTTATGGTTGGCTCCCAACTGTCGATGATGATCTGGTGCACGAAGTTTCTGGTGGGTGTTTAATTGCTTTAGGCAAAGAAGAACGCATTTTACCTCGAGGTGTCATCAACCGCTTACTGAATGAACAAATCGCTGCCCTCGAAGCCCAACGCGGATATCCGGTAAAACGCTCAGAGCGCTCTCAACTGGCTGAAGAATTGGAATTTCAATTACTCCCTAAAGCTTTTTGTCTACAAAAACGCTTATTTGCTTTGATTGATGATGCGACTAATCGCCTCATGATTAATACAGCCAGTGCCAATCAGGCCTCGCAGTTAATCTCTCTATTACGCAAGTCAGCACCCAGTCTGCACATCGAGCCTCTGCTGAATATTCAAAATTTAAGTGCCACGCTCACAGCTTGGGTGAAACATCCTGAAACACTGCCCGCAAGCTTAGAATTAGCGGCGCATTGTGTCCTAACTGCACCAGATGATGATACCAAGCGCTTTACTTGCAAAGGCTATGAACTACCAGCAGATGAAGTGTTAAATTTACTGGATCAAGGATTAGCCGTGACCGAAGTCGCTTTGATTTGGCAAGACCGCATTGAGTTGACCCTCACTGAAGATTTTGTATTTAAACGCGTCAAATGCTTAGACTATCTTGTTGATCAATTCAATGACATTCGTCAATTAGACGATCATCGAGGACAACAAGACGCATCGCTGATGTTACTAACAGGAGAATGGCGAGCACTGGTCAATGACTTGATGAAGGCCTTTAGCCAATCGGACCATCAAGCATAGGCTTATGATAAGTGGCCTGATAAACCGTACGCGCATCTTCAGCTGCTTGCTTTAAACCCAAAGCAAGATTCGCATGATACAGAATAATTAATGCTTCCTTGACGCTTGGCGCTTGCGGATAGGTTCGAATTAAATAATTGGCGCGCTCAGTTGCTGCAACATACATGTGTCGCTCAAAATAATACTTCGAGACATTTAATTCTGACTGAGCAAACATATTTCTCAAATAAATCATACGCTGCATTGCATTCGCTTTGTAGCGACTCTCAGGAAATTTTTGAACAAGTGTCGCAAAATCTGAGTAAGCTTGAGATTGTGTTCCTGGATCACGCCATGATTGGTCAATGCCTAAAAAGGTAGTAATATTGCCTCGAAGTTGATGATAATTAGCCAGGCCCTTCATGTAATACGCATAATCCACGCGACGCGCACGCGGATATAAATGGATAAAACGCTCGGCCGTGGCCGCAGCAGAAGCATAATCTTCTTTTTTGTAGTAAGAGTATATTAAACTAAGTTCGGCTTGTTCGGCATAATCATTGAACGGATACATGGTTTCTAACGCTTCATAGCGTTTAATTGCTTCGCCATAATTTTTTTTCTTTAAGCTGTCATTGGCATCAATATAGAGTTGTTTTGCAGTTTGCCCCTTAAACGGACTATCATCATCGTCATCTTCATCTTTGCTCCAAAAAGTCTTACAGGCTGTTAAATTTAAGATAACTCCAACCAGAATAATCAGAATCAACTGCTTAAAATATTTAGATGACCTCAGCATAAACACGAATAACCTTTTGTAAAGTGCACAATCCGAATGCAAGCCATTATACCGATGAAAATCGTTGCAAAGCAAATCGAGTTGCGATAATATTTGCGCCTGTTGGAGAGGTGGCAGAGCGGTCGATTGCGGCGGTCTTGAAAACCGTTGAAGGGCAACCTTCCCAGGGTTCGAATCCCTGCCTCTCCGCCAAATCCCAAAGCATTTCTCAATCAGAGTTGAAGACATCAGTATTTTTTGGTATACCTATTTGATTAAAAACAATGATTAACAAGGATTCATCATCGTGAAACAAGATATTGGCAATATGGGAATTGCTCCCTACAAGGAAGGGTTAAACGAAGCGTACATGAATCCCAAGCAACTCGACCACATCGAAAAAATTCTCTTGGCATGGCGCCAATCCTTAATGGAAGAAGTTGACCGAACGGTCACACACATGAAAGACGAAGCCGCTAATTTTCCAGATCCCTCAGATCGAGCGAGTCAAGAAGAAGAATTCAGCATCAAGCTCCGAGCCCGGGACCGAGAACGCAAGCTTATTAAAAAAATCGAAGATGCCCTTGAACGTCTACACGATGAAGACTTTGGATACTGTGAAGCCTGTGGCATCGAAATTGGTTTACGTCGTCTCGAGGCTCGTCCAACGGCAACCTTGTGTATTGATTGCAAAACCCTTTCAGAAATTAAAGAAAGACAAAATCAGGGTAACTAAGCTTAAATACGAGCCTGAGTACGAATCAATTCAAAGTGACGCGCAACAGCCCCTTGGTTCGAAACTAGAATTTTGCTTGCTTGTGCGGTTTGGTTTAATCGGCTCGATTCATTTTTATGAAAACTCAATAATTTTTCAACCCATTCTTCGGCATTCTTAACCTGACTCAGAGCCCCGCCTGACACCAATTCATCGATAATAGATTGAGAGTTTTGCATATATGGTCCACAAAAAGTAGGAATACCAAGTGCAATCGGCTCTAAAACATTATGTCCACCCACCGGAACAAAACTGCCGCCAACAAAAGCGTAGTCACATAAGGTATAAAAAGATAAAAGCTCGCCCAATGAATCAATAATAATTATCTCGCACCGCTCATGAATTGATTGCGTATTACTACGAATACCAACCTGATACCCTTGGTTTTGACTGAGCTGAACCACGCGCTGGAATCGTTCAGAATGCCTAGGGGCTATGAGTAAAATAACATTTGGAATCATTTGCTGAAGGCGCGTGAATGCTGCCAATATCGGCACTTCTTCTCCCTCATGCGTACTTGCGGCGATGACGACTAAACGCTGTTCACCCCATGATTTTTTTAGAGATTTCACTGCCGCTAAATGCTGAAAAGTTAAACTTAAATCAAACTTCATATTTCCCAGCATTTGAATACGCTGAACATCAGCGCCCAAAATTTGATAGCGCTCAGCATCGAGCGGGCTTTGCGCCATAATATATTTAAAATGATTTAAAATGGGCTTAAACAACCAACCAAAAGGGCGATACTGTTTAAACGCAGCATCGGAAATTCGGGCATTGGCTAAAAACAGAGGCATGTGTGCGTTTGCTTCTACAATTAAATTAGGCCAAATCTCAGTTTCCATAATAATACCTACACGCGCTTCTATTTTTTTAAAAAATCGGCGTAATGCGTAAGGAAAGTCATAAGGAATATACTGGTGCGACACCCGCGTCCCAAAGCGTCGGATCACTTGTTGTGATCCAGAAGGTGTCATCGTTGTCACCAAGACTCGATAGTTTGCATCAAGAAAATTTTGAATCAGAGGCGTCGCCGCGACCACCTCACCTAAAGAAACTGCATGTAACCAAATATCAACCGATGGCGTGGATAGTCTGCCTAAAGACAAACGTTCGGCTAATCTTTCTCGATAAGCAGGTAAA
>CAMDJY010000058.1 GCA_945901145.1 Legionella genomosp. 1
TTTTTAGGTGTGCCAATTATTCAGCATCGTAAGTTATATGGTGTCCTGATTGCACAACAAGAAGAACAACGTTGTTTTGACGATGCGGAAGAAGCTTTTTTAATCACACTCACCGCACAGCTAGGCGGGTTGCTCGCACATGCTGAAGCAACCGGTGAATTAGCATCACTCACATTACCACCACATGCCAGTAAGCTCTCTAAATCTGAACTCACGCAAATTACACTGACAGGGATTGGGGCGGTTCCTGGCGTCGCCATTGGTAGCGCCGTTGTCATTTACCCACCTGCAGACATCGATGCAGTCACGAAACAACTGACGGACAACATCGAACAAGAAATCACGCTGTTTTATCAAGCCTTGCAAACCGCCCGCGAAGCCATGCATCGCTTAAGCCGACGGATGAAATCAACCGTCGCTGAAAGTGAATATGCATTATTCGATGTGTATTTACACATTTTAGACAATGAAAATCTTGGCATTGAAGTCGAGCGTGAAATTAGAGAGCAATCACTCACGGCCCAAGCTGCACTCGCTTTTGTCATCAAACAACACATTGCTCATTTTAATCATATGAAAGATGATTATCTACGCGAGCGCGCCAGTGATCTCAAAGATATTGGTCGGCGTGTATTAGCAGAACTGCAATCATCGCAACGCATAGAAACGATTTATCCCAAACGCACCATTTTAATTGGTGAAGAAATTACAGCATCTGCACTCGCCGAAGTCCCAGAAGGACAGCTGGTCGGTGTCGTCTCTGCTAAAGGTGCCAATAACTCACATGTAGCGATTTTAGCTCGTGCACTTGGCGTGCCAACAGTGATGGGGGTCCGTGGACTTAAAATCGAACAATTATCACGTCGAGCCATCATTGTCGATGGTTATGATGGCAATGTATTCATTTCTCCCTCTAAAATGCTCTTAAGCGAATACAAGCAGCTGGCTCAGGAAGAAAATGAACTTAATCAAAATCTGATCACGCTTCGTGATAAACCTGCAGAAACAACTGATAATCACCACATATCACTACAAGTTAATACCGGCTTAGCCATGGATGCCGGGCTCTCCATGAGTGTCGGGGCCGAAGGCGTAGGACTTTATCGCTCTGAGATCCCTTTTATGCGACGTGATTGCTTCCCCTCAGAAGATGAACAATACATCATTTATCGGCAAATATTAAAAGCGTTCGCCCCGCGAAAAGTCACGATGAGAACTCTTGATATTGGCGGCGATAAATTACTGCCTTATTTTCCTGTAGAAGAGGACAACCCTTATTTAGGATGGCGAGGGATTCGCATTACCTTGGATCATCCTGATATATTTTTATTACAAGTCCGAGCGATGATGCGCGCCAACCAAGGTCTAAATAATTTACGAATTTTATTGCCGATGATTACAACGCTCAATGAAGTTGATGAAGCAAGTTATCTAATTGAACAAGCGTATCATGAGTTACTCGATGAAAATCTTACAATTGAAAAACCCGAATTAGGGGTTATGATTGAAGTCCCGGCCGCAGTTTATCAAGCGCGAGAGCTTGCAAGACGTGTGAATTTTCTATCTATCGGCAGTAATGATTTAATTCAATATTTACTCGCCGTCGATAGAAATAACGCCCGCGTTTCAAGTCTATATGATGCACTGCATCCTGCAGTATTACAGACCCTATTAAAAGTAGTTGAAGGCGGCCATGCTGCTGGCGTTGAAGTCGGTATTTGTGGTGAAATGGCCAGCGACCCGTATGCAGTTGTATTACTATTAGCGATGGGATTTGATACACTCAGCATGAACTCAACCAGTTTACCCCGCGTCAAGTGGATTATTCGTAGTTTTTCCATGGCAAATGCACGTAAAATTCTGGCAGATGTTCTTGAACTTGAGCATGCTGCTGATATTCGTTTGCATATACAACGTGCGTTAGAACATGAAGGCTTAGGGGGGCTAATTCGAGCAGGAAAATCATGAAATATCAAGAAAAGAATCGTTATGCTAACATTACCATTGATTAATCCAATTGCTTTTTCCCTCGGCCCACTTCAAGTGCATTGGTATGGCTTGATGTATCTTTTCGGTTTTTTTTCTGCTTGGATGCTTGCCCGTTGGCGAACCAAACATTTTCAATTAACCTGGACCCAAGAAGAAATCAGTGACTTGATTTTTTATTCAGCAATGGGTGTGGTGCTGGGTGGACGCTTCGGCTATCTCTTATTTTACAATACCCATGCATTGCTCTCAGAACCATGGATATTTTTTAAACTTTGGCAAGGCGGCATGTCTTTTCATGGGGGGTTGATCGGTGTATTATGTGCTACAGGCTTATTTGCATGGAAGAAACATAAACCGTTTTGGGTCGTCGCAGACTTCATTGCACCCTTAGTGCCTTTAGGACTTGCTGCTGGACGGCTTGGGAATTTAATTAACGGTGAATTATGGGGCAGAGTCACCCAGGTGCCTTGGGCAATGATATTTCCAGAAGCAGATTTACAACCCAGACATCCGTCCCCACTGTATGAACTGGGACTTGAAGGCATCGGACTCTTTATCATCATTTGGTGGTATGCCAGAAAACCAAGGCCGCCAGGAAAGATATCTGCAGTTTTTCTGATGGGATATGCTATTGCTCGTATTAGTGCAGAATGTTTTCGTGAACCTGATATTCAGCGTGGTTTTCTGGCTTTTGGATGGTTAACTGAAGGACAACTTTTATCAATTCCCATGCTTATTTTGGGTCTATTATTGTGGTGGATAAAAAGCAATGAAAATATACCAGGATCTCTTAAAGCATATTTTAAAACAAGGTGTTAACAAAGAAGATCGAACCGGCACTGGAATCTTATCGGTTTTTGGCTATCAAATGCGCTTTGATTTAACCGAAGGCTTTCCTCTCGTCACCACCAAAAAATTACATGTCAAAAGTATAATTCATGAACTCTTATGGTTTTTAAAAGGTGACACGAATATTGCTTATCTTAATGCAAATGGGGTCAGCATATGGAATGAATGGGCAGATAAGCAAGGCAACTTAGGCCCAATCTATGGCGCTCAATGGCGAAATTGGCCAACGCATCATGGAGAAACCATTGATCAACTCAGTCAAATTATAGAACAAATTAAAACCAATCCCCAATCACGTCGCTTAGTGGTGAATGCCTGGAACGTTGGTGAGCTTGATAAAATGGCACTAGCGCCGTGCCATGTGATGTTTCAGTTTTATGTCGCGGCCGGGCGACTGTCGTGTCAGTTATATCAACGCTCAGCAGATGTTTTTTTGGGTGTACCTTTTAATATCGCATCTTACGCGCTACTCACTCACATGGTCGCACAAGCATGCAATCTTGACGTTGGAGAGTTTATTTGGACCGGTGGAGATTGTCATTTGTATCTTAATCATCTCGAACAAGCCCAATTACAATTAACCCGCACACCATTTCCACTGCCTAAGCTCCATATCAAAAACAAACCCGCATCACTTTTCGAATACCAGTTCGACGACTTTGAATTTATTAATTATCAAGCACATCCAACCATTAAAGCGCCAATTGCTGTTTAAATCTCGGTTATTTAAATTGATTTATTTTAACGCACCTGATAGACTATTTAATCTTTTTATGGTCAGTTGAGGTTCTAAATGAGATATTTGGCTATTTTTATTGCATCATTCACGATCTTATCAAGTTCAGCCATGGCACAAGAAGAGATGCAATTGGTTGGAAAAATTCAACAACCTATTGCTAAACCAAGCAAAACCATTGTCAAATCAATGAAAGCCAAACAAAATCAACGATTATTACCAACATCCGTCACATTATTAAAAGTTAAGCTATCTGATCAAGCGTGGACTAAAATCCAGCTAAATACTGCCACACCGGCAACCGAGCCCCAGGGAAACTATATCAAAGGGAATGCCAACCGCGTGCAGCTGGGCATGAACCAGGTTCCAGTGTTTGATCAAGGCCCACACTCGACATGTGCAACATTTGCAAATACAGCAGCGGTCGATGCGGCTTTAAATCGTGGCGATTATATCAGTGAACTTTGCTTACTCCAGCTTGGTCGTTATTTAGAAAATCATGCATACACATTAAGCGGTTGGGATGGTTCTTTTGGCCCTATCGTTCTGAATCAAATGCAAGTTTTTGGTCTTGTCAATAAAGAAACACAACGGACTAAAGGCTGCAATGGTTATACAGAATATCCAACATCAAGCAGCGATGAGCCGCAAACAGAATTATCAATTACGGATTATCATGAGTTGAGCGAACCTATGCCAGAAGATCAAGTTGCCTGGACGCCGATTTTAGATGCTTACCAAGTATTCATTGATAAAGTTGATCCCCAAAAAACTTTAGAACAAGTCTTCAAATCATTAGATGCTGGTGATCGTTTAACCTTCGGCATTCTCTTATTTAGACTAGATCAAGGAATCGCCGGTGCCGTCGGCAAACATCAAGTCAACAATGATACTTGGGTCTTAACACCTGAGATTATTCAAGCCATCTATTCAAAAGGCGAAGTTGGGGCGCATGAAATGATCATCACGGGATATGATCATGATGCCATTGCCATTGATGAACACGGGCGTCCTCATAAAGGCTTATTAACTCTGAGAAACTCTTGGGGTCAACAGCTTGGTGATCAGGGTGATTTTTATATGTCCTATGATTACTTTAAAACACTTGTGGTGGAGATTCAGCGCATACGTAGTGCCAATTAAAGCTTATCCAATTGAGATTGTACTGCTGATAAACGCTGGGTAATTTCAAGCAGCTCTGTCTGCAATACCAGCTTGGCTTCTGACGAATCAATCTGTTTATCTAAAGATTTTTGAATCGCTTGATGTTGCTCAGTCAAGCGATTTTTCTCTTCATCTAACGTGACCAACCACTGTTGACGCGTTGCCATTTGTTGCAGGTCAAACAATGGACGCGAATGCTTTACTGATTTTTTTTGATACAACTGACACAACCGTAACAAAATATTAATTTTTCTAGATAATGCATCAACCAAATAATATATTGTTTGGGTATTTTGCAGCACTCTAAGTCGTGTAAGATCATATCTGATCTCATGTAAAACTTGTGTTGCAGTCGGCCAATCTTGATTTTGTGCACATCGAAATAAACCACTAGGTAGATTTGAAAAATGCATTGCTTCGATTTTTTCCAGACGCCACGCTAATTCAGGTAAACGTTTTTCTAATTGATCTATAATCTCTAACATATCAATTTCCCAATTTCACTTGAAAGCAAAGAGCGACTCCACTATATTTCAATATAACCTATTTTAAACAGAGAACTCGAATAAAGCATGGCTAAGATAGCCCTATACCTAGCTGGCGGTGGCGCAAGAGGCGCTTATCAGGCCGGTGTTCTCAAAGCAATCTACCATATTCTGCAAAAAAAGGTATCCCCATTTGCAGTGATTAGTGGGGTCAGTGTTGGCAGTATTAATGCCGCAATTCTAGCACAATATGCACACGATTTTGCTTCAGGGGTAGAAACCCTTGAAGAATTATGGCGCAACATTCACTGTCAACAAGTCTACAACGCCAGCAATTATGAACTAGGTAAATCTCTTGCCAGAAACCTCAGCCATTTTATCATTAAACAACGCAAATCCGGTCATTTATTAGATACCACCCCTCTCAATCAATTTATTCATGACAATATTAACTTTAATCAAATTCGAACCAATATTGCTAATAAACATCTTGAAACCTTAGAAGTCATCACCAATTGCTACGAATTACAACAAACGATTTCATTTTACGAGCACCATCAACCGCATTTTAATGACTGGCATTATCCCCGCCATGCAAGTCAACGCACTACACTCGCAGCGGCGCATATTTTATCTTCCAGTGCCCTACCTCTATTTTTCCCGACAGTGAATATTGATGGCTTTAATTATGGGGATGGTAGCATTGGACTCGTTTCGCCATTACGTGGTGCACTCAGATTTAATGTCGATAAAGTCCTGATTCTAGGTACCCGACAATCCCCTACCACACCGTTAGTCGAAAAATGGCGCAATTCAGAAATTGGCTATGCTCATATTTTGGGAAGCATGTTAAACGGTCTTTTTTTAGACAATCTTGACCGAGACATTGAAACCGTGAATCACATGAATGATATTGCACGATTACTCTCAATTTGGAAAAAACGTCAATCACCCTGGCGACCTGTTGAAACCATGCACTTGCGACCAAGTGTCGACGTTGCCGCACTTGCGGAAGATAAATATCAAACCATGCCCAAACTTCTGCGCTTCTGCCTAAGTTTACTAGGCGCGCAACATCAATCGGGCGAGCTATTAAGCTTTCTGCTGTTCGAAAAAGAATACACTCAAGAGCTGATTAATTTAGGTTATTACGATACCTTATCTAATGCACAAGCCATTCAAGCATTTTTTTCTTGATCCTGATGGTATGCTTATGAAGATACACTTCACTGCCGATTCTAACCCAAAAATCAACTAAATTAAGATGGGACAGCCGTGGATTTTTTATTAATTCTATTGCTTAGCACAATAAATCTAAATATGATTATTATTTTGTAGCTAAGGATAGGCTAAAATAATGGTTAAAAGTTGTTTGTCATATATAGCTTTTATAATATCTTCGAGCAGCTTTGCTCTTCCTTTTAACGTAACAATTAAAGAAAATACAATATTACCAACTGCTGTTTATCCTGATAACCCGGTCAGAGCGTATTATAAAGTTGAGAATAACACCAATATAGTTAGAAAAAATAATTATGTTAAATACTTACCTCCAAATGTTACGCAAATAACCAAGGATCCAACTTTTCCGGATACTTGTGGTACCCGTTTTAGTTTAGCGCCAAAAGGTCAATCTGGCAGTAGCTGTACACTTCAGTTAAGTGTTAGCGGCGCGGTATTCGCTAATGACCAAATTCAAGCCCATCATTTATTTGTTTGTTTTCCAGAAGGAAAAACTTGTGCATCAACCCAAAATAGTTTAAATGTAACACAAGAACAGTATGGAAAATATGGTGTATTTGAAAGCAGTTCTTCGGCTGGAAGCGACTTAACAAAAAGCGATCTACAATCTAATTTTACGGATACGATAGTATGTCCTGGTGATCTGGCAACAAATTACTCAACACTATGTGATGACAATGCCTATTACCTTAATAACGATCCTACTTTCGGGTTAAGTACAATTGGTACAACTACTGATAATTATGTTTCATCAAAAAGCGTTGCTGAAGTGCAGCGTGTCGCAATAAAATATACAAGTCCAGGCTTGCATGTCGCAGGTAGTCAAATACCTACCGTAGAGGCTTCCGGTTTAATTTTAATTCCTAAAATTGCCGCGGACGAAATTAAAGGAATTCTTCTTTATTACCACCCAACAATTTTATCGAAATGCGGAGTTCCCTCCGGAATAAACAACGGTGAGTCAAGTAATTGTAAAGCAAACACTAAAGATACTCAAAACATACTTGCAGCAACTTGGGCAACTTCCGGTTATATTGTTATTGCTCCAGATTATTTAGGCCAAGGTGAAAATAGTGAAAGCGTCCACTCACACAATCTTTTTCCTCAATACCAATCTATTAATGGCATATATATGCTTCCCGCTGCAGCAACTTATTTGCAACAAAAAGGAATTGATGTAAGTAAAATTAAAAATTTAGTAATTAGTGCTTACTCTGAAGGTTCAGTATATGCATTATGGGCATCTAGATTACTACAAAGTTCTTTATCGTCGGTAATTGAGAACTTAGGACTTGAGTTGAAACACACATTTGGTATGTCAGGTTTATATAATCAAAGCGGCGTAGATACACCCTTTTATTTTAGTAACGTTGATAACACCGCTACTTCATCGGGGCCAACTGAAGATAACATCTATCATTTATCACCAGGCTGTATCGCTGATGGCAGCCCATCATCAGCAACAGTTTGTGGTGATTCAGGGTACCTTACACCTTCGGCAGCACTTTCTTTAGCAAGAGTTGCAATCGCTCAAGGAAAAATTTATTCGGCAGTAGATTTAAACACTTATATTACCTACTCCGCAACCACTGCGCCATACGAAGCTTACATGCCTTCAGATTTTGCAGATCAAACCACTTGTATTGATCCTGCAGATATAACTCGCGTATATTCACCTAACACATATAGCTACAAATCATGTCAAGATGTATT
>CAMDJY010000059.1 GCA_945901145.1 Legionella genomosp. 1
TTACGAAGATAAAGAGTAATGTATTGAAAACCATAACCATTGCAATTGATGCGATGGGAGGGGATCATGGCGTAAATGTTGTGATCCCAGCTTGTGTTCGTGCAATACGAAAAAATCCTAAATTATGTTTATTGCTTGCAGGTGACCATGATCAGATCAAGAGTCATTTAGCAAAGCAGGGGATTTCAAAGCATCATCAGTTAACGATTATGCATACCACTGAAACAGTTGCTATGGACGAGCTTCCTTCCCACGCACTTCGTAATAAAAAAGATTCGTCGATGCGAGTTGCCCTTAATTCGGTGAAAGAAGGCACTGCTGATGCTTGTGTGAGTGCCGGTAATACGGGTGCTTTAATGGCAACGGCGCGTTTTGTGTTAAAAACGCTTCCAGGCATTGACCGACCAGCGATTATTGCGGAGCTTCCAACTAGAAAAGGACGGACACGAGTCATTGATTTGGGTGCTAATGTTGATTCTTGTGCTGAGCATTTGTTTCAATTTGCGGTGATGGGATCGGCTCTTGTACAAGCCATTGATCATAAAGAACATCCCAAGATTGCAGTGTTGAATATTGGTGTCGAAGAAATTAAGGGCAATGATCAAGTCAAACGTACTGCCCATATCTTATCAGAATGTAAATTACTATCTTATGTCGGTTATGTTGAAGGCGATCAGTTTTATTCTGGCGAGGTTGATTTGATCGTCTGTGATGGTTTCGTTGGTAATGTTGCATTAAAAGCCAGTGAAGGCATTGCTAACTTGATGTTAACTACTTTGAAAGAATCGTTTACGCAAAATTGGTGGTCTAAATGTGTCGGTCTGCTTGCGAAACCCGCGCTGATGCATTTAAAAAAACGCATGGATCCAGCACGTTATAACGGTGCTTGTATGTTGGGTTTGAATGGTATTGTGATTAAAAGTCATGGTAGTTCGTCAGACATTGCGTTCGAATTTGCAATTGAGCAAGCTGTTTTGCAGGTAAAAAACAACGTTGTTGATTTAGTTCGAGATAAAATTTCGGATTTCATGCACCAAGGGCTTTTATTGTAGTTTTTTTATAGTGAATTCTTGGAGGATTGTTCTTTGACAAAAGTTGCCTTTGTATTCCCAGGTCAGGGTTCGCAGTCACTAGGCATGCTTGCCGAGCTTTATGTACAATACCCAATTGTTAAGACTATTTTTGATTCTGTTTCAGAACATTTAAACTATGATGTCTGGTCATTAACGCAAGAGGGTCCGCTTGAGGTATTAAATCAAACAGCGCACACTCAGGTGGCCATGTTGACGGCTGATGTTGCAGTGTTCAGAGTACTTGATCTGCATGTATCATTGCCAAAAAATGTATTGATGGCAGGACATAGCTTAGGTGAGTATTCTGCCTTAGTTTGTGCAGATGCTCTGTCACTTAACGATGCTGCTTATTTAGTTCAGCAACGTGGACAGCTGATGCAAAATACAGTACCCGTTGGTCAGGGTGCAATGGCTGCTATTGTTGGTTTAACCGATGAACAAGTTAAAAATATTTGTGAGCAAATCACTTCTAATAACCAAGATAATCTACAGGTCACGCCTGCTAATTTTAATGCGATTGGTCAGGTTGTGATTGCCGGTCATACGGATGCTGTTAAACAAGCAGTTGCTTTAGCAAATCAACAAGGTGCACGTTTGGCAGTACAAATACCCGTGAGTGTGCCTTGCCATTGTCCATTGTTAGCTTCTGCAAGCGCAGTTTTTATGAAAAATCTTGAAGCAACCCACTTTGAAATACCCAAACGCACGGTCGTAAGTTCTGTCGATTTACAGCAGTATGATGAGATTGATGAGATGCGCAAAAAGTTAGCTGCTCAGCTGTATTTACCGGTTCGTTGGGTTGAAACGATTCAAACGTTGCAGGCACGAGCTGTGACGCATTTTTTTGAATGCGGTCCAGCTAAAGTCTTGTCAGGTTTAATTAAACGGATTGATAAATCACTCCATGTGATGAGTGTAAATGATCCATCAAGTGTAGAGGATGCGCTGCAGTTACTTCATTCATTCAAGGAGCAAGAAATTGTCTAGTTTGCACGGTAAAATTTCATTAGTCACGGGTGCGTCACGTGGGATTGGAAAAGCAATTGCTCAGGAATTGGCGCAAAAAGGTTCTCAGGTCATTGGCACGGCAACAACACCAGATGGAGCAGCTGCAATTAATGAATATTTTGCACAAGAGGGCTTAACTGGTGAAGGTGTTATTTTAGATGTAACCAGCACTGAAAGTGTTGAGGCGCTGTTTCAATTATTATCTGAACATCAAAAAATTCCACAAATTTTAGTTAATAATGCCGGCATAACTTCGGATAATTTGTTACTGCGGATGGAAGATGATGAGTGGTATCGCGTCATTGAAACGAATCTTAATGCTATCTATCGTTTAACTAAAACTTGTCTCAAGCCTATGTTTCGTGCAAGATGGGGCCGTGTTATTACTATTGGTTCAGTTGTTGGTAATTCTGGCAATAGTGGGCAAGTGAATTATACAGCGGCTAAAGCTGGTGTGATTGGTTTTTCGAAATCTCTCGCTCAGGAAATTGGCAGTCGAAATATTACTATCAACGTTGTTGCTCCGGGCTTTATTGATACGGATATGACTGCGGCTTTACCTGAACTTGTGAAAGAAGAAATGCAAAAACGTATTCCTTTGAGAAGATTTGGACAGGCCCGTGACGTCGCTTTAGCAGTTGCTTTTTTAGCTTCTGATGATGCAAATTACATTACAGGTGAGACCATTCATGTCAATGGTGGGATGTATATGGCCTAAGTGAGCCGCTGATGTTATTTAGAAAATTTAATAAACTATAAGAGGAAATGCACAATATGAGTACAGTAGCAGAACGAGTTCGTAAAATTGTTGTTGAACAATTAGGCGTTAAGGAAGAAGAGCTCAAAAATGATGCTTCGTTTGTGGATGATCTAGGTGCGGATTCGTTAGATACCGTTGAGTTAGTGATGGCCCTTGAAGAAGAATTTGAAACAGAAATTCCTGACGAAAAGGCTGAGAAAATTACAACTATTCAAGAAGCAATTGATTATATTGAATCTAATTTGGATAAAGAATAAGACAAAATATTAATGTTTTGCCTTGTGAAATCGACCAGCCACCTTTTCTGTTTTAAAAGAAAAGGTGTTTTTTAGTTGATAAAAAGGATAAGGCATGGCTGGGCATTTCATTGTACTTGAAGGGCTAGAAGGTGCTGGCAAATCATCGGCAATCTCCACCATTAAACGTTTTTTATATCCGCTTGGTTTGGAATTGGTAATCACGCGTGAACCAGGTGGTACAGAAGTTGGTGAAGCCGTTCGACAGATTATCAAAACAAGTATTCCTGATGAGCCACTTGATCCTTGCGCAGAGTTGCTTTTATTTTATGCAGCTCGTGTGCAATTGATAGAGCGTGTCATTCGCCCAGCGCTTGCACGGGGTGCTGTTGTGCTTGCTGATCGTTTCGAATTATCAACGTTTGCTTACCAAGGTGGGGGACGTAAAATTAATTTCGAATTTATTCAACAGTTATCGGTGGCTTGTGTACGGGGGTTACAACCTGATCTTACTTTGTTTCTTGATTTAAAACCTGAACAAGGCTTAGAGCGTGCAATCATGCGCGGTAAAATCGATCGCATTGAATCTGAATCAATTGATTTTTTTCATGATGTTTATCACGCTTATCATGATAATATAACAAAATTTCAAAACGTTGTTATGATTGATGCAAGTAAGCCCCTGGGTAAAGTGCAGCATCTGATACGTGCTGCATTGCAAAATTATATGGATACTCATGGACAACGCGTTACCTGATCTTATCTCTATTGACTCGATTGCTTCGCATCACGCAATTTGGTCGCGTATGCAATATATTTTGGAAACAAAGAAAATTCCCCAGGGATTATTATTTATGGGTCCTGAGCATGCAGGGGTTTTATCTTTTGTTTACCGCTTTATCGCCTCCGTATTTTGTGATGAGACATCAGCGCCTTGCGGACAGTGTGGGTCTTGTTCGCGTATTATTAAAAATATTCATCCTGATATTTCTGAAATTACCTTTGAGGCGACAAGTCGTGTGATTAAAATTGATCAAGTGCGATCATTGCAACATGACGTGTATCAAACACCACAATGTGCAAGGGTGCGCTTTATTTTGATACATCCGGCAGATAAAATGAATCGGGGGGCTGCGAATGCTCTTTTAAAAATACTTGAAGAGCCACCGTCGCATATTGTATTTATTTTAATTGCTGAGCAAACGCATACGATTTCAGCGACAATTTTAAGCCGTTGTCAAAAATTTATTTTTCCTCCGCCTGAGTGTTTAAATCGTCCAATTGATTTTGAGTATCTGCAAATTTGTAATTATTATGCAAAGACTGCAAGTCGATCTCAATTATTCCAAATTCGACAAGAATTTATACAGTCTATTCAGGATTTAATTGACGGTCGAGTCGATGTATGTCGTTTGGCGATGGCATGGAAGGATTATAATCTCGATGATTTATTGTGGTTTTTATATTTACTGACAGCGAGTTTAATCTTAGATACGATGCGCGATGTATCAAAGTGTACTGATTCTGGTTTAATTTCACTCGTGAAAACGCTTAATATTCGTTTTATCCAGCCGTTACATTTGTTCTCACAACTCGATTTGCTCCTAACGTTTATGCAAAAAAAGCAGTATAATATTTCTCTCAATCCTGTACTTATTATTGAAACTTTTTTATTAAGTTATCTCGAGAGTTCTCATGAATCCATCTATCGAAAAACCGCAGCTGGTTGACTCCCATTGTCATTTGAATCAAATTGATTTAAAAGATTTTAATTTTGATCTTGATGTCGTCATGCAACAGGCACGAGATGAAGGCGTTGTGCATTTTTTATGTGTATGTATTGGTTTAAACGATGTTCCTATCTTGGAACAAATTATCCAACGCTATCCAGATGTCAGTATGTCTATAGGGGTCCATCCCAATGAACCATTTGACCAAGTTGTTACTCAAGAACAGCTGGTTACTTTAGGACGGCATTCCCGTTGTATTGCAATTGGGGAAACTGGTTTAGACTATTATAGAGTTACAGAAAACAGTCTGCTGGAACAGCAGCGCAATCGATTTCGTGATCATATTCAAGCCGCAAAAATTCTTGGTAAACCCTTAATTATTCACACGCGTGAGGCGGCAGAAGACACCTTACGTATCATGATTGACGAACATGCTGCCGAAGTGGGTGGGGTATTGCATTGTTTTTCAGAAAACTGGGATATCGCAACACGTGCGCTTGCCTTAAATTTTTATATTTCATTTTCAGGGATTCTGACGTTTAAAAATGCGATTGCTTTGCAGGAGGTTGCCAGACGTGTTCCTCTTGATCGGATCTTAATCGAAACAGACTCGCCTTATCTGGCTCCAACGCCGCTTCGGGGCCGACAAAATCACCCAGCACTAGTCAAGCATGTGGCAAAAATGCTGAGTGAATTACGTAATGTTAGTTATGAGACAATTGCCGCGGTAACTACGGAAAATTTTTATCGTTGTTTTAACGGTTAAGGCTAATTAAATATGAACAGTTTAGCTTGGAATAAGCAGACTAAAAAAAATGCGTATTTAATTTTCTTCTTGGGTGCTTTATTTTATTTATACGAATTTGTGTTGCAAGTCGCACCAAGCGTTATGGCAGCACCCATGATGCAAACTTTTCATGTGACAGCTGAAGGGTTTGGGATAATTTCTGCATTTTATTTTTATGCCTACGCCCCAATGCAACTTCCCGCGGGGGTTTTATTTGATAGATATGGCCCACGGAAATTGATGACGGCTGCCTTGTTATTATGTAGTTTTGGATCTTTTTTCTTTGCTGCCACGGATAGTGTGGTGACCGCTGCTATCGGTCGTATGTTGATTGGCATTGGTTCTGCTTTTTCATTTATTGGTGTTTTAGTGCTTTTATCACGCTGGTTTCCGCCAACACATTTTGCTATTTTAGCGGGAATTGCTCAGACCATGAGTTCGGTCGGGGCTATCTTTGGTGAAATGCCTTTGGCTGCTTTGATACAAATGACCGGATGGCGAGCAGCGAGTTTTATTCTTGCTGCAGTGGGCCTGTTACTTGCAGGGTTACTGTGGTTGTTCATTCGAGATTATCCGGATCAAGCAACCCAGTCGTTGCCAACACAACGTTTTCGTGATGAATGGCAACGTTTAAAAGCCGTCTGTCGCCATCGTTATACTTGGCAAACTGGGTTGTATGCCTGTTCAATCTGGACGCCAATTGCCGTATTTGCTGTTTTATGGGGTGTTCCGTATTTGCAAGAAAAATATCATGTTAGTGTCATCATGGCTTCAGGATTGTGTAGCATGATTTGGATTGGTATTGGTGTCGGGAGTCCTTTCTTAGGATGGGTCAGTGATAGATTCAAAAGTCGTCGTTTCGCGCTAGGTTTAAGTGCTTTGTGTGGTCTGGGAGCATCACTTTTATTGCTTTATGCGACGCACTTACCTATGGCTTGGATGTATTTTGTTTTAGTTTTATTGGGTTTTGGTGCTGGGGGGCAAACCGTGAGTTTTGCTGTGGTGAAAGATAATAATCCACATCATTTGGTTGGTACGGCATCTGGTTTTAATAATCTATCAGTGCTGATTGGTGGTGCGTTATTTCAACCCTTGGTAGGTGTGATTCTCCAGCATAGTGGGACAATCCGTTTTGTCAATGGCGTCTGGGTCTATGCTATTTCCAGTTATCAACAAGCATTATTAGTGATGCCCTGTTCATATTTAGTAAGCTTATTATTAGTTCTATTCGTCATGAAAGAATCCTACCATCAGAATGTGCCATGAGGAGTTTGAGTTGACAGTAATTTTAGGGATTGATCCAGGCTCAAGGGTGACAGGCTATGGTGTTATTAAGTCAGAAGGACAAAAAATGAGTTACATCGATAGTGGGTGTATCCGAACGTCTGGAGGTGAGTTGAGCCCGCGTTTATTAGAAATATTTAATGGAATTTGCGAGTTGATGGAAGCCTACAGGCCGCAGGAAGCGGCGATTGAGCAAGTTTTTATGCATAAAAACGTCAATGCAGCGTTAAAATTAGGTCATGCCCGTGGTGTTGCCATGGTTGCTGTTGCTTCACATCGGATTCCGATTTATGAGTATTCCCCGCGGCAAATGAAGCAAGCTTTAGTTGGATATGGCGCCGCGCAAAAAGAGCAAGTCAAGCAGATGGTGATGTGTTTATTAGATTTAAAACAAGCACCACAAACTGATGCTGCTGATGCATTGGGCATTGCGATTTGTCATCGACATATGCATACTGGATTACAAAAATTATTAGGCATTGGAGTATAGTATGAGTGCTTGGCTGTTTGGTAGAATCATCACCACGCATCAACCTGGAAAAATTGTATTAGATGTCAACGGGGTTGGGTATGATGTTGAAACCTCGCTGTCAACGTTTTTTCAATTAGAATCGCGTCAAGATTTAGTCGGCTTGCATATTCATACTGTTGTTCGTGAAGATGCATTTCTTTTGTATGGTTTTATTCATCAAGAGGAGCGTGCATTATTTCGTGCCTTGATTAAAGTCAATGGTGTCGGTCCCAAAATGGCTGTCACCATTCTTTCGAGTATTACCCCAGAGGATTTTATTCGCTGCATTCAGCAACAAAATACGAGTTCTTTGACCAAGCTGCCAGGAATTGGCAAAAAGACAGCCGAACGACTCGTGGTTGAGATGAAAGATTCGTTGAGTCAATTGGGAGATTATACGAAGCTCAGGCCTATTGCATTGGATCAAGAACACCAGTCTCATTTTCACCATCAACAAGAAGCCATTAGCGCATTAGAGTCTTTGGGTTATAAAACACAGGAAGCCACTAAAATGATTCAGCACATTGATGATGGGCAAAAAAGTTCGGAACAGTTAATTAGACAAGCATTACAAAAACTTGCGCATGCTTGATTTAATGAGCTAAAAAAAATCAAGCTCGTAACCACTTCCAAATTGGTGTAATAATAATATGATATTTCTCGCCATTTCTTTCTACAATTTCGCTACCTTCTTCATGCTCTGTAATAATCCATCCTTCAGATAATGAAAATTTATTCATTGCTTCTATTAAACCTAA
>CAMDJY010000060.1 GCA_945901145.1 Legionella genomosp. 1
ACTGGTTCTGCGTTAAAAGCGTTAGAAGGAGATACTAGTCCGATTGGTGTTGCTGCGATTGAGAAGCTCGTAGAGACAATGGATGCCTATATTCCACAACCTGTGAGAAATATCGACAAGAGCTTCTTGTTGCCGATTGAAGATGTATTTTCGATCTCTGGACGCGGAACAGTTGTGACTGGACGAGTCGAGAGTGGTATCTTAAAAGTTGGCGAGGAAGTTGAAATTGTCGGCATCAAAGACACGATTAAAACAACGTGCACAGGTGTTGAGATGTTCCGTAAGCTGCTTGACGAAGGTCGTGCTGGCGACAATGTTGGGGTGTTACTCCGTGGAACGAAACGGGATGATGTTGAGCGAGGTCAAGTACTCGCTAAGCCTGGGTCGATTAAGCCGCATACAAAGTTTGAAGCTGAAGTATATGTTTTGTCAAAAGAAGAAGGTGGTCGACATACGCCGTTTTTCAATGGCTATAGACCGCAGTTTTATTTCAGAACGACTGACGTCACAGGGACATGCGATTTACCCGAAGGCATTGAGATGGTGATGCCTGGGGATAATGTGAAGCTGGTAGTTAATTTACATTCACCGATTGCGATGGATGAAGGTTTACGCTTTGCAATTCGTGAAGGTGGCCGTACCGTTGGTGCTGGTGTTGTTGCTAAAATCATCGAGTAATTATAATGACAAATAATCAAAATATTAAAATTCGTCTCAAGTCATTTGATCACAAAATGATAGATATATCGACGCGAGAAATTGTTGATACAGTCAAGCGAACCGGGGCAACGATTCGAGGCCCAGTTCCGTTACCTGTAAAAAAAGAGAAATATTCAGTACTGACATCACCGCACGTGAATAAAGATGCACAAGACCAATACGAGATTCGCACACATAAACGTTTGGTGATCATCGTCAATCCAACTGAAAAAACAGTTGATGCGCTGATGAAGCTAGATTTAGCAGCCGGGGTAGACGTTCAAATCAGCCTTGATGATCAATAAGCTGAGTGAGAAATATTAAAGAGGGGTTAGAATCATGATCGGTTTATTAGGCCGTAAAATCGGCATGACACGGGTATTTACTTCTGATGGAGAGTCAGTACCAGTGTCAGTGGTAGAGGTTCATCCGAACCGAATATCGCAACTTAAAAATATGACAAATGATGGCTACACAGCTATTCAACTCACAGGTGGTACCAAAAAGCCTAGCCGAGTGTCCAAGCCTATGACCGGGCATTTTGCTGCTGCCAAGGTCGAAGCAGGAAATATGCTTTGCGAATTTAGAGTTGATACCGTTGATCAGTACTCTTTAGGACAAACACTTACCGTTGGTGACGTATTTACAAAAGGGCAATGGGTCGATGTTGCAGCTACCAGCAAAGGTAAAGGTTTTGCTGGTACAGTTAAGCGCCATAATTTTAGAACGCAAGATGCAACGCATGGTAATTCGCGTTCTCACCGGGTTCCAGGTTCAATTGGACAAAATCAAACCCCTGGGCGTGTGTTTAAAGGTAAAAAAATGGCAGGTCATTTAGGAAATGTTCGCTGTACAGTGCAATCACTTGAATTAATCCGAGTTGATACGGAACGCAATTTACTTTTAATCAAGGGCGCAATCCCAGGTGCACCTGGTGCCAGAGTAGAAATTACGCCTGCTGTTAAAAAGAAAGAGGGGAGTAAGTGATGCAACTTACAACAAAAGATACTAACACTCATCTAGAAGTGAGTGATTTAATTTTTGCCTGCGACTACAATGAAGGCCTAGTTCATCAGGCAGTCGTTACTTATATGAATAACGCCCGTTCTGGCAACAGTGCTCAAAAAACACGTTCAGAAGTTCGTGGTGGTGGTCGCAAGCCATGGAATCAAAAAGGAACTGGCCGAGCTCGTGCTGGAACTATTCGAAGCCCACTATGGCGATCAGGTGGTGTGACTTTCGCAGCAAAAAAACGCGATTATAGGCAAAAATTTAATAAAAAAATGTACAAAGGCGCAATTCGTAGTATAATCGCCGAACTTTACCGAACAGAGCGCTTAACAATTGTCAGCGATTTTCAATGTGAAACTCTGAAAACAAAAGAGTTCCTTAAGAAAATGCAAGATTATCATCTGACAAATGCGATGATCATTATGCAAGAAGTTGGTGAATACGAATATTTGGCTTCACGAAATTTAATCGATTATTCTGTCTGTGATGTTCAATCGATTGATCCTGTTAGCTTGCTGCAATATGAGCATGTTCTAATAACTGTTGACGCCATTAAAAAACTGGAGGAACAGTTACAATGAATGCTGAACGTTTGCTCATGATTATCCGTAAGCCAGTTATATCTGAAAAGACCACACGTCTAGCAGATAAAAAAAAGCAATTTACTTTTTGTGTATTAAAAACAGCAACAAAAAGTGAAATAAAAACAGCAGTTGAACATTTGTTTGATGTAAAAGTTAAACATGTCGGCGTGCTGAATGTGAAAGGAAAAACTAAGCGGTTTAAACAAAAAGCTGGTGTACAATCTGATTGGAAAAAAGCTTATGTTTCCTTGCAAACTGGATACGACATTGACTTCTCAGTGACTGAATAAGGTAGAACAAGATGGCACTATTAAAATCCAAACCAACGTCACCAGGAAAACGCGGTGAAATTCGTGTGGTTCATCATCATATTCATAAAGGTAAGCCCTACGCAGCGCTTGTAGAAAAACTTAATAAAACAGGTGGTCGTAACAACCAAGGACGTATCACAGTTCGCCATATTGGTGGTGGCTCACGAAATCATTATAGAAAAATAGATTTTAAACGCATTAAAGATGGTATAGAGGCCAGAGTAGAACGTATTGAATATGATCCAAATCGATCTGCTTTGATTGCGTTGATTCTCTATAAAGACGGTGAGCGCGCTTATATCATTGCCCCTAATGGTCTAAAACCAAATGATGTGATACAGAGCGGACAGGATGCACCGATTAGTGTTGGTAATTGTTTGCCTCTCAAAAATATACCAATGGGTACAACAATTCATTGCCTAGAACTCAAACCGGGTAAAGGCGCTCAGCTTATACGTAGTGCTGGCTGTAGTGGTCAAATCGTCGCAAAAGAAGGTGCATATGCAACCATTAGAATGCGATCAACTGAGATGAGAAAAGTTTTGCTTTCTTGCCGTGCTGTTATTGGTGAAGTGAGCAATAGTGAGCACAGCTTACGTGCTTTAGGAAAAGCTGGTGCAACGAGATGGCGTGGTATTCGGCCGACTGTACGTGGTGTTGCTATGAACCCCGTTGATCATCCACATGGAGGAGGAGAGGGCCGCACTTCTGGAGGCCGTCACCCTGTTTCACCTTGGGGTGTTCCAACGAAAGGGTACAAAACACGTTCTAATAAACGTACAGATAAATTTATCGTTAGAAGACGTAAGAAAAAATAATTAAGAGGATATTCAAGTGGCTCGTTCTACAAGAAAAGGTTATTACATTGATGAACATCTACTCAATAAAATAGAGGCAGCTGTTGAAGCAAAGTCTAAAAAACCAATTAAGACTTGGTCAAGACGTTCAACAATCATTCCAGAAATGATTGATTTAACAATTGCAGTTCATAATGGGAAGGATCATGTTCCAGTCTACATTACTGATAATATGGTCGGTCATAAGTTGGGTGAGTTTGCTATGACTCGAACGTTTAAAGGCCATTCTGGTGACAGAAAAGCCAAAGGCAAATAAGAGGCGGCGATGGAAGTTAAAGCTAGATTAAGTAATGCGCCATTATCAGCACAAAAAGGTCGTTTAGTTGCTGATATGGTTAGAAGTATGAATGTGTCTGATGCGCTTGGTGTTCTTCGTTTTACCACCAAAAAAGGTGCGCAATTGATTCTGAAACTTTTAGAGTCAGCTGTTGCGAATGCTGAACATAATCAAGGCGCAGATGTAGATGAGCTCAAGGTTCGTACAATTTTTGTCGATGAGGCGCCGTCATTAAAACGTGTTAGTCCACGAGCGAAAGGACGGGCAAATCGTATTACTAAGCGCACTTGCCACATCACTATTAAAGTATCTGACGGGGAATAGCAATGGGTCAAAAAGTCAATCCAATCGGAATTCGCCTTTGCATCGTTAAAAAATGGAATTCAAATTGGTATGCAACGAATAAAAATTACTCAAGATTATTGAATCAAGATATTAATCTTAGGAAAGAATTAAAAAAGAAATTGCATGCAGCAGCTGTTAGTAAGATTCAAATTGATAGACCTGCCAATAACGCAATTATTACGATTTATACAGCTAGACCTGGTGTGCTTATAGGCAAGAAAGGTGGCGGCATGGATGCTTTGAGGGCTGAGATATCCAAAAAAATTGGTGTTCCTGTCCATTTGAATGTCGAAGAGGTCAGGAAGCCTGAACTTGACTCAACTTTAGTCGCAGAAAGTATTGCACAGCAATTAGAACAGAGAGTCATGTTCCGTCGTGCGATGAAACGTGCAGTAACTGCTGCACTCAAGTCAGGGGCAAAAGGAATTAAAATAATGGTAAGTGGTCGCTTAGGCGGTGCTGAAATTGCACGTAGTGAAACTTATCGAGAGGGCCGAGTACCTTTGCATACATTCAGGGCTGATATCGATTATGGTACAGCTGAATCAAAGACAACCTACGGCATTATTGGTGTTAAAGTTTGGATTTTTAAAGGTGAAAATGTACCTCAAAAATCACGAGAATCCACCAGCAGTAAGTGAGTGAGGATTAGTTATTATGTTACAGCCAAAACGAACAAAATATCGTAAACAAATGAAAGGTAGAAATCGAGGGCTTGCACTTCGTGGTTCTAGTGTAAGCTTTGGTGATTTTGGTTTAAAAGCAGTCGAACGAGGGCGATTAACGGCTCGACAAATCGAAGCTGCGCGACGAGCAATGACACGGCATGTGAAGCGAGATGGTAAAATTTGGATACGTGTGTTTCCTGATAAGCCAATTACTCAGAAGCCACTCGAAGTTAGAATGGGAAAGGGTAAAGGCAGCGTTGAATATTGGGTCGCTCAAATTCAACCAGGTAAAGTTTTGTTCGAAATGGAAGGCGTTTCACGTGAATTAGCAATAGAAGCGTTTGATCTAGCTAAAGCTAAACTTCCGTTCAAAGTTATGTTCGAAGAACGAAAGGTGATGTGATGAGTAAAATCAATAAATTATTAGAATCGCTCCGAAGTATGTCAGTAGAAGAATTAGGCAGCGAATTAATATCTATTCGAAAAAAACAATTTAATCTAAGAATGAAAGCAGTGAATGGTGCTTTAGAAAAACCGCACCTAATTACAGAGGCAAGAAAAACAGTTGCCCGTATTAAAACACTGATGACTGAAAAAGGCGGGAAGTAGTCATGGTAAATCAAGAATCTAACGCACGTGAGCTGATTGGCAAAGTCCGCAGCAATAAAATGCAGAAAACAATTGTAGTGGTCGTAGATCGCACAGTTAAACATCAAAGATATGGTAAAATTATGCAAAGACGTACAGTGTTGCATGTTCATGATGAGAATCAAGCTTGTCAAGTTGGTGATACTGTAAGAATTCGAGAATCAAGGCCGCTATCAAAATTGAAAAATTGGGTGCTTGTAGGCGTTGTTTCCTAATATTTAAATATATTTTACTTTTAAACTCAGAAAATAGTTGGTATAATCACCAACCTTTTCTGGTCGACTATAAGAGCTGGAGAATACTAATGATACAAATGCAGACAGTGCTCGATGTCGCAGATAATAGTGGTGCTCGTAAAGTTATGTGCATCAAAGTATTAGGTGGTTCACATAGGCGTTATGCACGTGTAGGTGATGTTATTAAAGTGAGTATTAAAGATTCTATACCGCG
This sequence comes from Legionella genomosp. 1, assembly GCA_945901145.1. GTDB lineage: Bacteria > Pseudomonadota > Gammaproteobacteria > Legionellales > Legionellaceae > JAGVJT01. Next base: position 5,851 of record CAMDJY010000060.1, read on the forward strand.
CAGCAAAGTTAAGAAAGGTGCTGTTATGAATGCGGTTGTTGTGCGGACCTGCGCTGGCGTCCGTAGAGACGATGGCTCTTTGATTCGTTTTGATGGCAATGCTGCTGTTTTGTTAAATAATCAACATGAACCAATTGGCACGCGTATATTCGGGCCCGTGACAAGAGAGCTTAGAGAGCGATTTATGAAAATTATTTCCCTTGCCGCTGAAGTATTGTAGGAAGGATAAGCTATGAAACGTATAAAGAAAAATGACACTGTCATTGTAACAACAGGAAAAAGCAAAAAACATGTTGGAAAGGTATTGAGTGTTGTTGGTCAGAAGCTCGTTGTCGAGGGCGCTAATCTAGTTAAGAAGCATGTTAAGCCAAATCCTCAATTGCAACAAAAAGGTGGAATTATTACTAAAGAAGCTCCTTTAGATTGTTCTAATGTCGCTATGTATAATCCAATAACTCAAAAAGCGGATAAAATTGGTTTTAAAATCATCGAAAAAGATGGAAAAACCAGCAAGGTTCGTTATTTTAAGTCAAACCAAGAACTTGTAGACCTTGTATAAATTAGGTGAAAAAGATGGCCAGATTAAAAGAATTTTATAAAAATGAAGTCGTTGCTAAACTAATGAGTCAGTTTGGGTACAACAATATTATGCAAGTACCTAGGCTTAAAAAAATAACACTTAATATGGGCGTCGGTGAGGCTGTTGGTGATAAAAAAGTAATGAATTTTGCTTTAGATGACATGAATCGAATTTCAGGGCAAAAACCAGTAACGACCCTTGCCAAAAAATCAATTGCAGGCTTTAAGATCCGTGAAGATTGGCCGATTGGTTGCAAAGTTACACTGAGAAACGATCGCATGTATGAGTTTTTTGATCGTTTGATTACTATTGCTTTGCCACGGGTTAGAGACTTTCGCGGTTTGAACCCGAAATCTTTTGATGGCACAGGGAATTACAGCATGGGTATTCAAGAACAAATCGTCTTCCCAGAAATTGATTTTGACAAGATTGACACGATTCGAGGTTTAGATATTTGCATCACGACATCTGCAAAAACGAATCAAGAAGCTAGAGCTCTGCTCGAAGCATTCAATTTTCCTTTAAAAGATAAAGAACGAAAATAAGGGTATCATTGTGGCCAAGAAATCAATGCTTGAGCGAGAAGCAAAAAAACGAGATTTAGTTGAGAAGTTTCGTGTTAAACGTATCAAATTAAAAGAAAAGATTAAATCTTCAACGGATTATGACGAGATTAGAAAGGCTCAAATTGCGTTGCAAAAATTGCCCCTGAACTCTAATCCGGTAAGACATAGCACAAGATGTCAGCAATGTGGCAGACCACATGCTGTTTATAGCAAGTTTGGTTTGTGCCGAATTTGCTTGCGTAACCAGCTGATGACCGGAAATGTTACCGGTGGTAGAAAATCTAGCTGGTAATTATTAAATTGTTGGAGAACGACTGTGAGTATGCATGATCCAGTAGCGGATATGTTAACGAGAATTCGCAACGGGCAACAAGCGAAACATCAATATGTAACTATGATTTCTTCGATTTTAAAAGAAGAAATTGCACGCGTGTTAAAAGAAGAAGGTTATATTGCTGATTTCCGAATGGAAAATTTGGAAAACAACTTAAAATCATTAACACTCAGCTTGAAATATTATCAAGGGCGTCCTGTGATTGAGAAGATAAGACGTATTAGCCGCCCAGGGCTGCGTGTGTACAAGTCTTTTAAAGATCTATCATCTGTACCTGGTTTTGGTGTATCTATTTTGTCTACCTCTCGAGGGGTAATGACTCATATTTCAGCCCGTACGACTGGTGTAGGCGGTGAAGTCATTTGTGAAGTTGCTTAATACGTAAGAGGATAAACATGTCTAGAGTAGCAAAAGCCCATGTAATATTGCCTGCAAATGTTACGCTTACAATGGATCAGGATCGTTTGACAATTAAGGGCCCGAAAGGATCAATGACACATCAATGTCATCGTTTTGTATCTGTTGAGCAAGCCGAACCTAATCAAATTCATTTTAAACCAGCTTCGAATGACCCGAAAGCTTGGGCACAGGCAGGGACAACCAGAGCGCTTGTGTACAATATGGTTCATGGTGTGACCACGGGTTTTAGTGTGACACTTGAACTTGTTGGTGTCGGCTATAGAGCACAATCCAAAGGAAAAAGCATAACATTATCTCTAGGATT
>CAMDJY010000061.1 GCA_945901145.1 Legionella genomosp. 1
TTTAAATTGAATTCTTTGAATTATATTTGTAAATTTTTTGATATCATCTGGTGCTAATTGATCAACAGGTTTTTTATAAATTTGAACAAGTGTGTTATAGTTTTCTGCAGAAAGCTGGGTTGCTATGCCTTGTTTGACGAGCATAAACATCAATTTCATCGCATTTCCGTGGAGGTCGCCGATGGTGATGGTGTTATGTTCATCAGTTGCATCGCAAGATTTAGGAAATTGATCAATATCAACGTATTCTTCAATAAGACCATGGGGCATAATATAATATCCAGAATGATTCAAGTTAATGTTTATAGTATAGTATTTATATTAAGAAAAACTTAAGTTCACACGAGGAGACAAGTTGTATGACTGTACATGCCATTGATGCGTTCTTATTGAAGCATTGGTTAGATCATGATGAAGCGGTCTTAATTGATGTCAGAGAGCCTGATGAGTACCAAAAAGCACATATTTCTGGTTCAATTTTAATTCCTCTTGCGACTTTAACGCAGCAGAGTTTACCTGAACTTAAAGAACGTAAACTGGTTTTTCAATGTCATTCGGGTAAGCGCAGTCTTACTGCCTGTGAAAAAATATCAGCTGCAATCCCTTCTTTAGATGTCTATAATTTACAAGGTGGCATTGTCGCATGGTATGAACACTACCCCATTGAGCAAGGGGTTTAAATGTCAGTGCGTACGATTGTAAAAATGGGGAATCAACAGTTGATGACGCCCGCGTTACCTCTTGAAAATCCCGACGACCCCAATTTGACTTTTCTTGAACAGTTACTGACAGATATGCAAGATACCATGCTTGAAGCCGGTGGTATTGGTATTGCCGCACCGCAAATTGGTTGCCATCGACGGGTCATGATGTTTGGTTTTGACGCAAGTGAGCGTTATCCGGATGAGCTTGCCGTGCCTTTTACGATTTTAATTAATCCGAGTATTCGATTTTTATCTGAACAGTGGGTTGATGGTTGGGAGGGCTGTTTAAGTGTTCCGGGGCTTCGTGGTTTAGTGCCTCGTTGTGATAAAATTGAATATACTGGATATAATCAATTTGGCCAATGGGTGAGTGGCTACGCCGAAGGGTTTCACGCACGCGTGATTCAGCATGAATATGATCATTTAGACGGTATTTTATATCCACATAGAATTAAAGATTTACGGTTTTTTGGATTTGAGGATGAAATTTAGATAAATACATCTTTTTCAGCTCTTAATTGCTTGAAAATGGCAAATATGCGAAGAAATAATTATGAATTACTGGTTAATGAAATCGGAGCCATCGTGTTTTAGTATTGATGACTTAATGCGTGCACCCCAGCAAACGACGCATTGGGATGGGGTGCGGAATTATCAGGCGCGAAATTTTATGCGTGATCACATGCAGATAGGTGATCAGGTGTTTTTTTATCATTCTAATTGTAAGCAACCTGGTATTGTAGGTATTGCTGAGGTGGTGAGTCATGCTTATCCAGACCATACCGCCTTTGATCCGGAAAGTGAACACCCAGATCCAGCATCAACCCCAGAACATCCACGCTGGTTTATGGTTGATGTGCGTTTTCTGAGTAAATTTCCTCATATCATCTCCCTGGAAACTTTAAAACAGCATCCTGAATTAAACAACATGCAGTTACTGCGTAAAGGCAATCGGTTATCGATTTTACCCATAAGTCATCAAGAGTGGCATTGCATGCTCCTGATGAGTTAATGTCTCGACGTATTGTGGGCAATATTCATCGAGCAGTTTGATAAATCCAGCGGCATCTTTTTTTAATAACTTCGATGCATATGCGTAAAAATGTTGAATTTGATTTGCATCAGCATGGCTCAGTGAGCAAGTTTTTAATGCCTCCACAAGACTGTCAGTGGGTTTGTAACCCCGACTGATCCATTTGATGGCACGAAGCGCGCGAACAGGATCTGCCTCTAAGTGTGTTGCGTCATGAGCCACCATGCGTAATATTTTATTCTTAAAGTCTGAGATGCCTTGGCCTGTTGGATCAATGATTTCTAAATAATGATTGTTGGTATCACTCAGTTTACCGTATAAACACGATATGGTGAAATCGCGATGTTGATAATCATGCCCGATGAAATCATGTACCCCGTCGCTGTTGGCAGGCATGAAGAGATCTATGCTGTAGGGCCTATAGAGCCTTTCGTTCATTGGAACAATTCTTTGTGTGTATAATCCATTGATGTTTTTTGATTTATGAAAACCAGCCTTTGCCAAATCAAGCTCCTTATAAAATGGCACGACAACATCGATGTCGTTTGTGGACGCTTCATGTTGAGGGTTCATGATTGCAAATAGACAGCTACCAACGAAATAAAATGGGATCTTATTGTCTTTTAGAAAGTGTAATTGTGTTAAAGCGCGGTGTGTTGCTAGCTTTTCAGGAATCAGATAGTAATGTTCTCTGGGTGTAAAAAAACTTTGCTGGATTAGAGTAGAACTCCTCGGTAATTCTTCAACGCCTTTTTTACAAAGATCATGCTGTTGCATGATAGCCAAACTTCGTTCGAGCTCATTTTGAATTTCTGAATTAAGTTTACAAGCTTTTGCGTGGGCGTCTCCATCAATATTGATACTTGGAGTGCCTGCGCATTTTTTGAGCTGATTAGATGTTTCTAGTTCTTGTTCAATTTCTTGCTTTTGGTATTGATCTTTTAACTGCCATTCTCGCGCTCTTCGTGAGTGCGGCATATCTTGTAGGATTTTATCTAAAAACATACGAGCAGATTCTTTATGCCCTAACATTAAGAGGTAATGATAAAATTTATCAAATAAATAGTAGTAAGGGCAGTTGATGAGCTCATTGGTAACCTCTTTAATATTAAAGAGATTATCCTTAAATTTATTATCATACATGATGATTAAATTATAGTATTGGCCACTCAAAAGTTGAGGGCGGTCAGATAGTGTTTCTAGATAACTTTTTGCCAATTTTTGTTGATTTGTCAAAATTGAAATTCGGCAATACAAAGATTTGAGATCGCATTGCAAAAATGGAGGTAGACTGATCTTATCCTCAAGGATACCTTCTTGTTTTAAAGTTTCATAAGCTTCATCTATACGATTAAGTTTAACTAGAAAATCTGCTTTTTTTAAAATCTTTTTGATTCTTGGATAACTCTTTCTTTTCAATTTTGGTAGAACAAGATTATCCAGTAGTTCGATTGCTTCTTGTTTTTTCCCACATAAATTTAAATACTTAAATCTAAGTTCAGTGACTTTGTTTTGTTGTTTTTTTTCTAGTTTTGTATGTGTTAATGTTTCGAGTATGTTACCAGCATTTAGGGTGTCTTGGTCAATGATAGCAAATTCAAGATTGAATAAATTAAATTTAATTGAAAAATAAATTGTGTCAAATTGTTTAAAACAGTCCAATATATTTTTAATTTCTTTGAGTGTATGAATTTTTAGGGGTTTTGTTGCGAATAACGATTCTAATTTCCTGATATATGTTTTTTGCTGATTACGGTCACGTTGTCTTTGTTGTTCTTGTTCATATTGCGTTTTTTGCATTTGCTGATTAAGGATGTTTTGATGTAAATCATCTTTAATCGTATTGAAAAATGTTTCCAGCGCCTTTAAATCAATCCACGATTCGTTTAAAAAGATTTCTAGTTGTGCTAGTTGGTGTTCTGTTGTTTTTGATAATGATGTCGGAATGATTTCGAGTTGTTGCAATTCGTTTAATTGATTCATGACGAATTGAGTACATCTAAGATGATCTGGCATGCTCAGCTGGTGGTAGAATATACCATCATTCAAGGCAGTTAATAAACGTAAGCTATAGTTCACCACGGGATTAAAATTTTTAAGTTGCTGCTGCTTAAATTCAGTAAGTAATTTTTGCTGTTCTTGATACGCAGTTTGATATTCGCCAAGTACCGGGTGTTCACACGTGATTTGATTGAGGTACAATTTTTCAGCCATGGTATTGGTAATAAAACATTGCAGGGTTTTGTCCTGATTTTTACATAGACGGTCATACAATTTGATAATATCTTCTTGCGTTTTAAACTCTAAATGTCTCAAAAAGGCCTGTAGCAATAAACGAAATAAGTCACTATCTAGAGTGGTTGTTGCATGAATATTTTTGAGTATGTTTTCAATTTTAGGGATTATTTCATGATTTTCTTGAGCTCTAGAAAGTGCTCTCAACCACTGAGCAATTAAAATAGAATCATGTGTTGGGGGTTCTTTCTTTTGAAGAGCATCATAAAACTCAACAAGGTCTTCAGTGTACCATGTTTGTTCTATAGGCATGCGATATTTAAACTCATCAATAATCTCGTGCATAAGCCAGTTGCTTATGGCAGAATCTTTATCTCTTAGATAAATATTAATCAGTTTGTGAAATGGATCACATAATATATTTTGGTGTGTCAGTAATGTTGACGCTACACTTTTTATAAGGGGTGGAGTGAGATTATTATTTTCTAATAAACGGTCAATCATGTTTTCTAAAATTTGTTTATCTTCGGGTGCAATGGCTATGAAATTATATAGTGAAATAACAAGAATATACGCGTGGTAAACATCATTTCTTGGATGTAATTTTTCTAGTATCCACTGACAATATTGATTAAAAAGTTTTGTGTTTATTTTTATACGGTTGCCACCATTTAAGACAAGCTGTTTGCGGGCGTTAACATTGATATATTCTAATCCTTGAAGAGAAATAGAGAAAATTATATCGACTAGCGATGGGTGTTCTTGACCTAGAGAATCTTCGATAGTTTTACCAAGCCAAAATAACCGCTCAAAGTCGCAGAGTTGTAAATGAGAAAATGTAAGATAGTTGTTCGATAATGCCAAACAATCTTGATAATTTAGGTTTTTATATTGGTTTTTATATTGATTATTTAACCAATCCATACTAAGAAAATCTTTAGATTTGAATAAAAGTCCCAAGCTTAGGGCATCAGGCATTTTTTCTTTGTTATTCAATGTACGAGTCATTTGTAATTGTTTATTTTCATTAAGCAGAGGTGGTTTGCCTATACGTTCAGCGACGTAGTTTAGACTTATAAGAGCCGCTGATATCTCTGGATTTGGCTTAGATAAAAGATCTGAGGCAATTAAATTCTGGACGATTTTGTCAAATACTTCTCCATGACGAGTTATATTATTAGGTTCTAGGTTAGTTGCTATTACAAGGTTTGTTACATCTGCTAAATAGTTGTCGTTTGAGCTTTTTGATTGATTTTGAATAGCCTTAATCTTAAAATTTAACTCAATCTCAGTGCTCCAATGTCCATTGGCTTTAATTTTAGTCGTGATTAAGTCGAGGAGCTTCTGAAATTGATTAACTTCGTTGGCTTCAGGTTTGAAATTTAAAATTTCATCTAATGTTTCCTTGACCTGTCTTTTTGGTGTATCTGGCTTTATGATCGTACGTGTCAGATTTTTAATTTGCTCTAAATTCATTTTTTGTTTTTTAAATGATCAAATTTTCTCAATAATATCATGTTGTCTCTATGTAGATCAATTATTCACGAGGAAAATCATTTGACATTAGAATTTTTTCATGCAAAAATTTGTTCTGCGAGGTTGGACTTGCTATGTGTCATTCCACTGGGTCAATTGGCGACACACTGATTGGCCCTTTCTATTTTACTTACTCACGTTTTTCGCTGACAAATACTATCCGCAAGATATCCAATTGCGCCTGCATAATAAATTGAATTGTTATACCGCAAGATCATTTTATAGTTGGGATAGGCTAAAAACACCGGACCGCCATTGGGTTGAATAATACTGGCCATGAGGTCTGGATAGGGAAGTTCTTGTCCATCTTCGGTGCGTACACCCAGCGCTTGCCACTCGCGAACGGGTTTAATCGTTCTTTTGCCTTCTAGACTGATATCAAACTGAGGTGGTAATCTAACAAAAACTGCCCAGGGTTCTTCGGCTTGCCAGCCATTCTTTTTCATATAATTTGCAATGGACGCCAGGGCATCGGGTTTCGAGTCCCAAATATCTTTATGGCCGTCACCATCAAAATCAACTGCATATTTCACCCAGCTTGAGGGTAAAAATTGCGGATGACCAGATGCCCCTGCCCATTCGCCTTTGAAATGCTCTAAAGAAACATGCCCATCGTTAAGAATTTTCAACGCAATAAATAATTCTTGTTTAAAAAAATCTGGACGATTAGAGTCGTAAGCCAAGGTTGCTAATGATTGAATGACCGGGAAATTACCCATGTAACTGCCATAACTTGTTTCTAGTCCCCAAAAAGCGAGAACAAAGCATGGGTCAACTTGATATTTTTGACCAATGTCTTCGAGTAATTCATGGTATTCTTTGAGTTTTTTTCGGCCTATGGCAATGCGATAACTATCTACTCTGGAATTTCTGTATTTATAATAGCTTAATCGATGTTCAGGTTGTGATTTTGCGAAGCTTTTAATTTGTCGACTGGGTTCATGTACATTGCGAAAAGCCGCATCAAAAGTTTCTGCAGCAATGCCTTGTGCGAGAGCCTCTTCTCGAACGTGAGCGACCCAGGTGGTCCAGCTTGATGCGGCAGCATACAGAGATGTTGAGATGAAGCACGCGATAACAGAATATAAAAAAACTCTCCGTATGATCATGGAGCTTTCTCCAAAAAGCCAAAGTCGTTCTTTATTCTGGGTTAAATTGGATAAAAGTTCAACTGTTTATCTTTGTCGTATGGCTGTATAAAAATTCAAAACAGACTCTGCAAATTCTTTGGGATTCTCTTGTGGTAGCATATGACCGCATTGAGGCATTATTGTTAGCTTTGAGTTTTTTATATTGCGATGGAGATCTTCGCTGAGGTAGGGGGGGGTTAGTATGTCTTCTAAACCATTTAAAATAAGTGTTGGGCATTGAATTTGATTTAAATCTTCCCGGGCATCAAATGCTGCAATTGCTTGCACTTGTGCCTGATAACCTTCTGGAGTTTGTGGTACTTGATCGGTTAGCATCCGTTGCATTTCGTCAGCAACACGGCTTGCATCGTTTAAAAAAGCGCTGCCATAGAGGCGTGTATAAATGATTCTGAGGACAAGTTCGATGTTGAGCCCTGCTGCGAAAAGTTCTGATGTGTGTTCAATATAAAGCTGTGCTGCCTTTGGAAAGTGGGCGAATGAGCTTGCAATCACTGCGGCTTGCACTTGATGTGGATATTTCATGCATAAACGCTGCAGGATTGCACCACCCATAGAATGCCCAACGACGTAAGCCTTATCAAGCTTTAACGAATCAATTAAGGTTGCAATATCATCTGCCATGTGTTCAATGGTAAATTTAGGCATCCAACCCGTGGTTAAGCCTGCCCCTCGATTTTCGGGAATATAAATCGTAAAATGATTTTGCAAATAAGGCACAACGCGTTGCCATTCTCGACAATTTGCAGTTAATCCGCCGATTAAAATCAGCGGGTCGCCCTGGCCTATGACGTCATAATTTAAAGAAATATTGTTTATCGTCAGTTTCATCGGAAATTTGAGCCCGGTGTTAAAGAATGTGCTGGGCATATTAACTTGCCTAGCTCTGGATTTTTAAAGTCATCAACACTTAAATTTTGCATCAGTCCTTCTTGGGGTCCTAATAATTCTCTTATATGCTGTAGAAGTGGGACATCCTGATTAAGTTTATAATTGTCCAATGTTTCTCCGTGAATATTTTGTATTGATACGTGGTGATTCACAAAACGAATGATCTGTTGATTGCTGTTGATGCGTGTGAATAAAAATAGTGTATGGAAAGCATAGGTTTCTGAATTTAAATAATCGATCGCAACCTGGAAATCTTTGAGCTCAGTGGGTTTTGTATTAAAATCGTACCTGGGGGCGAACGAACCATCAGCTTTTCTCTCTTCAAATGTATAGGGCAAGTGAGGGTTATTAGTTTTTCTCACTTGATAGTTACCCTGTTGGGTGGTTGAGTCAATGTCAGCGGGTAATTCATAAATAGAGAATGATGATCCATCCCATCCTGGATCAAA
>CAMDJY010000062.1 GCA_945901145.1 Legionella genomosp. 1
TTGATGTTTTTAGATTTATGTTTAAAAACAAACAACTCGACATGTCTGCATGAATTATTTAATTTATTTTTTACAATTGAAGAAAAAGAACATCTCGCATCACGTATGCAGATTATCCGGGCACTTCTAGATAAAAAATTATCACAGCGTGAAATTTCAGAAAACATGCAAGTTAGCATTTCTCAAATTACACGTGGCTCTAATGCGTTAAAAATTGCTAATAAGGATCTTCTAAAATTTATAGAAAATCATCTCAGGTAATATAAACATGCAAAATCATTGTTTCCTCTCACTGTTATTTTCTGCTCATTCTTGGTGGCGTTTCTACGCCTAATCTTTTTATCTCTATCTTACATTCTTAAAAAAACCAAGAATATCCAGGGGATGATATAACATGAAACTTTTTAAACAAGAAAAAAACGCAGAAAAAAACGCACTTTATTATGAGTTACGTTACTTTAGAGCTCCAGCAAAGCTTGCTTTAATCAGTGGCGCTGGCATTGCAGGCCTTGCTGCCTTGATTCCAATTATTACCATTAAGCAAAGAATGACGCATCCTAATGACTGGATCAGTACGGATCATGAGGTCGCTTGTCCTGATATTCATTGCGGAGGTGTATTTAAGATATCGCGCATCGGCAAAAAAACTTTCCACCACCATCAAGTCACCGCGACGAGGTCATGATTATGAGCGAAGACACAAATACTGCAAACATTATTCGGGGTTGTTGGCAGCTTGCTTTGGGGCATTCTGATCTCAATGCGGATATTGAACCTATTTTAGATGCTGTTGGCTCTGGATTTACTACGTTTGATTGTGCTGATATTTATCTTGGCGTCGAAGAATTGCTCGGTAAGGCTGCAAGAGTTATTTCAGATAAAACTCTACGTATTCATACTAAATTTGTGCCGGATCTAAATTGCTTGCAGCATATTGATCGTAAATATGTAGAAAATATCATTCATCGTAGTTTAAATCGTTTACAGGTAGAATGTATCGATCTGGTTCAGTTTCACTGGTGGAATTGGGAAGTTAAGCATTATTTACAGGTTATGGAGTGGCTTTTTGAACTCAAAGCTCAGGGTAAAATCGCTAAGATTGGTTTGACGAATGTCAATACCCAATATCTCCAAGAGTTTTTAGCATATTTTGATATTGCTTCTTTACAGACGCAAGTTTCTCTTTTTGACAGTAGAGTGGCACGGGGCTTAGATGGTTTGTGTCGTAAAAATAATATTAAAATTTTTGGATATGGCGCTTTACTGGGTGGGTTTGTGAACGAGAAATGGTTGGGTCAAAAAGAGCCCAAGCCAGAGCAATTAGCTAATCGTTCTTTGGTCAAATATAAATTGCTTATCGATTCCGCCTGTGGTTGGGACGAGTTTCAACGACGTCTTAACATTTTAAAGCAGTTAGCCATTCAATATCATTGTGACATCGCAAATATAGCAATTGCTGCTTTACTGCAAATGGGACGTGCAGACGCGGTGATTGTTGGACTGAGTCCGAAAAATTTTTCTTTGCAAAATCAAAACTTAGCTAAGCTTCCGGTGTTAAATACTGAAGATTTAACAACAATCAGTGCCTGGACTTGTCATTTGCTAGGTGATGCTTATGATGCAGAAAGAGATGCGCATGGGATGCATGCTAAGATTATGAAATATAATTTAAACGCTCAATAAGTTTTAGACGACGCTTCTTGGTTTGATGTTTGGTTTGTCTGGTTTTCTACCGGAGGTTGTCCATGAAAAAAGTTTATTCGGCTATTTAAAATGATTTCTTTTTGCATGGCATTTTTTAAACAATTGGTAATTTCAGTAAATTTCAGGGTGCGAGCAAGCTCAATGGGCAAGAAATAATTTTTATTGTTAGGAGAATAACGGATATTAAGCGGGACCCCTACCTTGACTAAATACCGAACAACATTAAGATTATTTTCTTTTATTGCGATAATAAGAGGGGTTAGTCCATTGAGATGCGCTTGACTTAAGTCTGCTTGCGCCCGCACGAACAATGCGTGCATAATGCTTGAGCGTTTGATTCGAGCAGCATAATGCGCAGGTGTTTGTCCGTTAATATCGGGTTGATTAAAGTCAGTGTGAAATTTTTTTAGAATCTCAATAGTTTCGATGACGTTGTTGTCGTCTTCAGTGGTTTTTGAAGGTTCAGCGGCCAGTATTGCCATATGCGCTGATGTTCGGCCTTGTTGATCGGGTTTATTAAAATTCACTCCACAATTTCCTAAAAATTCAATCGTTTCAATGTGGCATAATGCAGCAGCGGAGTATCCGGGAGTTCGGCCTTCTCTGTCAGCTTTATTAAAATCGACGCCAAGGCTGTGTAGCTCTTGTAATGCGTCTATTTTATCTAATTCAGTAAATAATAGAGCAGGCGTATAGCCTTGGGATAGTTTATCAACAGTTATTTTGGCAAGTTTTAATATAGCTTTGGCAGCGATGATATGGCTTTCTATGACTCGCATTGCGTCAAGATTAATTAAAAATTGCTTTGCATTGGCAATCTGCATGTTTGGCAGAGGTAGCTTAGGCACAATGGTTTCAAATGCGATCAGGTCATCAACTAAATAAGCAAAAAAATCATGCATGATTTGTTCGTTTTGTTGAATAAATTCAATGAATCGTAATTCCCCCCCCTGATAATGGTGTACATCAAAAAGAAAATGTTTGAGATCAAATTTTTTTGATAGACATAGATTTAATACAATGATTAATTTATTTTTATCATAGTTAGCAACTAAAGCTTCAACATATCGCGCTTCTGGCTTGACTGCTGGACTTGTGATGTTTTGTACAGCACGCTTAGGCTGATGATTTTCTGCAGACATTTTTGTGATTGGCAAGGCTGCAGCAGGTGCTATCTCAAGTTTTTTTACTGGGGTTTGGCTTTTGAAAAGCGCTTGAAAACCTACTTCATCGCCGATTTTCTGCAGGAAAATATTTCTTGCCATAACAATATTTCCATTTTTTAATTGATTGATGACTTCTGTTTGCCACGCTTCTATGCTTGATGGATTTTGCATCAACTCTGAGGGCAGGCCTTCATTGGCTTTGGATTGCAATTGATTGAGTAATTCTTGATTATTGCGCGTGGGGGGTTCGCAAATAATCAACATTTTTTTTGCACGCGTATAACTTGTATAAATACGATTAAAACCGCTCACAAATTGTTCATCTGCGTTTCCAGCTTTGGGTTGATGTCTCGGAATATTTTCGCCGACCTGTTGTGAGCGCTGAAAAGCAGACTTGAATAGTTGTTTGTCGTACAAATTGTAGGCAACGACGACATCATATTCCAGGCCTTTTATGGTCTCAGGTGTAAATACGAGAAGAGTATTGAACTCTTCTTGAGCTTGTTCTAAATACTGTTCACAGGTGACCACTGCAAACTGAGGCCCTTTTTCTATTGTTTTCCAGGGTAACGTATTTAATTCATGAGGACTTAGCACATAAACAGCACCCATTGTTTGGTTCAAAGTAACTTCTTCAATTCTGGCGATGGCATGCTTGTCAGAAAGACCACCCACTAGGCGATGTTTAAAATCAAGGATGGTATTAATCACTTGAATGACTTTAAATGGGCATCGGTGTATGGTGTTCAACCGAATATGGCGTTCATCAGGAATTTGAAACTTATGTAACAAATAGGGGCAGATTGATCTGCGGTCATATAATTGTTGATGATTGTCTATGAAATAGACAATGCGACGGTCTTTAGCAATACCGTGTAAATTATTTAATGCTAAGAGAGATAAATCTTGTGCTTCATCGGTCAGAACCAAGTCATATATTGGGTTTTTTGGTATTGGCAAAAAGTCGGGGTCAATCTTGTGTTTCATATAATCTTGGAACATCGTTAAGATATTTTGTCGTTGATCTCTTGTCACGAGTGATTGTCGCTCGCCTAAAGCCAAATATTCTGCTGTTTCATAACCTGAGCAAATTCGAAATTCTTCATAAACGATGTCAGGGTTTAATGTTTGAGTTTTGGCGACATGTTTCATTTTCTTTTGATAGGCTGTATACCAAAGTAAAAAATCGTTTTGATGATGTTCAGCAATGTTTAATAACTCATAATAGGTTAGAAAATATATTTCATGGGGCGTATCAATCGATATCGGCAGTTTTTCCCATGCATCGCGCATACTATCAACTAAAGCGCTTGATTTGCTGACATAAAGCACTTTGCATGGCGCATCCTCATTCTGTGATAAAATATAAGAGGAGATGGTTGAGAGCGCGACACAGCTTTTACCAGAGCCTGCGACGCCATGGATGACAGCAGGCAGTGAAATATTGGTGGCATTTTTTTGATGAGGCGTTAACTGAATGATGTGTTGTTGATAATAATCGACAACCTCGTGATGCGTTTCTGCTTGATCTTCAATGGTTTTTATATTTTTGATTCGATCAATATGCATATCTTTTGCTGATTCAAATTGAATGGTATTAAAAGTTGGCGCATGTTGTTCTATATAATTGCGTAAAACCTTTGAGCGTAAGAAGCGGCTTTTATGATAGTCGTGCGTGGGTAAATAGTCTAAAACGAGAAGATAGGGTGCGTCATTGATGTTGATTAATGTAAATAATAGTCGCGCGCAATCTGACAAGCGAAAACTATAGACATCATGACCTTGTAATTTTTCTATATTTTTTGCACTAAAGTCTCCTTGTTTTAATTGATTTAAAGCTGCTGCGTGTTCTTCAATTAATCGTGGATCACCAAATGCACCACGTAAATAATAAAATTTATTCATGATATGAATCTAAATTTGTCAATCACTTAAGCGTTGTAAGATATTAATTTCTTGTTGTAATTGCTCGATTTGATCTAATAATTCAAGTGCAAGAATCACTCCTGGTGTATTGATGTCTAAATCTTGGCGTAATCGTGTCGCTGATTGAATGCGTGCTAGTTTTGCTGCATCAAATTGAATTGATTTGATAGTGGTTTGATTTTCAGAGAATAAACCATATTCAATCAGTTCGATGAGCGCCTCTTCAGTAATGTCATAATGCTGACAAACTTCAACAAAGCTTAAGCTTGTATGGTCATCAACGATGACTGCAGTGATCATTTGATGTTTAGTCATTGGACATTCCCCAAGTTTCACGTGGATTGAATGGCATAGCCTCTGCCATTTTTTGGTAGAAGTGTTTGTCTTGTTCTGTTTTCGGCGCAGGAATTACAATTTTAAGTAAAACATACTGATCGCCTGATATTTTTCCTTGCAACCCTCGATGTTTTAAGCGTAAAGTTTGACCACCTTGAGACCCTGGGGGGATTTTTAAGCCCACAGGCCCTCCAAGCGTCGGCACTTTAATTTGTGCGCCTAGAGCGGCTTCCCACGGCGCAATCGGCAGGGTTAAATAGATGTCATCGCCCATCACATCAAACAATGGATGTTTATCAATTTCTATGGTGATATATAAATCACCTTCTGTGCCCCCTTTGAGGCCAGGTGCCCCTTGCTTTGCTAAACGAATGGGTTGACCAGAACGAATTCCAGCCGGGATGTTAACTTTGATTTTGCGTGTGGGGGCGTTGGGGACAATACTTGGGAGTTGAATTGTTTTTGTGGTGCCTTGATAAGCTTCTTCAAGACTCACATGTAGTTTGCCTTGTCGGTCAGCGCCTGGCGTTGGTATATCATGAAAACGACCTCTAAATAACGATTCAAATAAGTCATTATCAAATGTATCACCGTGATGACTCTGAAAACCATAATCTTGCGCAGCTCGAGTATAGGGGTTTTGATTTGGTTGTTGTTGGTTAAATTGTGACTGATAGAGTTCACCTGCGTCATAGGCTTTGCGTTTTTCAGGATCTTTTAAGACCTCATAGGCTTCACCGAGAGTTTTAAATTGCTCTTCGGCGTTGGGTTGTTTATTAATATCTGGATGGTATTTTCTTGCGAGTCGACGATAAGCTAATTTAATATCTTTCGCAGAAGCATCGCGTGCCACGCCCATAATTTGGTAGTAGTCTTTTTGCGTCATCAGCAATCCTTATTGATTTATTGATGCATCAATTGTTCGATATAACGTCTACAAGTCAACGGCTTTGCCAAGTTATGCATATATTGCCGAGACCCTCCGGTACCAATAATCACTAAAGATCCATAGTGTAATAAGCTTCCAAGAATTGACTGACGAATGTCAATACTTTCTATCCGTAGCAAAGGAATATCAATGGTTTGTCGAACAAAAAATCCTGTGCGAAGAATCAATTGTTTCTTTTTGATAGTTAATGAAGAAAAATGGTAAGTGACCCAAATGGTTGCTGCCCAAGCAGCTGCAAATACCATGAGTAGGGTTATCATCGGTTCAAGCGGCCTGTAATTTACCAACACTTGGGTGGCGACAGCAAATAAGAATAGCAACGCAGGGCCCATGAATAAAATCCAATGTAACCGTGCTAGATAGACCACATCATCATCCATTCAAGACTCCTTTGATTTTAATTTTAATTATTTATTCTATTATAAATGATCTGACTTACTGAAGTACAAAAAAGAATAGGCGAAAAAAATAAAATTTTTAGATAGAATGAAATTATTTAAAAAAGAGCTTAAATGCGTAAAATTAGCCAATGTCTCAATCCAGCGCTCACTTCAATCTGTAAACGTGCGATTGAGTTAGAATCGTTAACCGTGATGATCCAAGCATATATACCAGAGCACTGTCGTGGTGCTTGCTCTGTTGGAAGTTTTAATAAAGGTTGTTTGACGTTAGTTTTGAACGATCCGAAGTGGGCATCAGAATTGCGTTATCGACTCCCTGAGATCCGTGATCAATTGCGACAAAATCAAGGGCTATATCAGCTAGGGTCGATTAAGCTTGGCATTCAGGACTATTGAATCTGTATTATTTTTTGCTTGGTTTCATTTTTTTGCTAAGTTTTGTGGTATACTTAAAGAGTAGTTCAATGGGGGCGACCTGGCTTCGACGTGGGTTGCGAAACTTGAAGTGCATGCCGAGAATGAGACCTCTCGTTAATAAGACTCAATAAATATAAATGCAAACGATGAAAACTATGCCGGAGATGCTATTGCTGCATAAGCTTTAGTATTAAAAGCGACGTGTGCTGCCATAAAACCAGCGCCCCGTTGACCGAGCCTGCTTATCGGTATCGAATCAACGGTCATAGAAGGTAAGCTAGTGTCTTTTTTTGCTCCGCAGGAAGACATGAAACTCAGGAGCTCGCTATAGTTCATCCTGCCAGTCGGAGGGAATATAGTTAAAAACAAATGACTACGCTACGCATGTAGAGCTGATAGCAGAGGATTTGCGGACGCGGGTTCGATTCCCGCCGCCTCCACCACTTACTAATCTTAGATGTTCCTGAAAAGTCCTTTTAACCCTTGCCAGCATTGATTGCAAGCGGTTTTTGTTATCTACCTGTTCCTAATGATTCCCTTGATGTCCTGCTCTATTTGTTGGTATTATCGTTGGTACTTTCAATATCAACAACACAGATACCAACAAATGAGATGTAAATGGCGTTAACCGTTGCAGAAGTCAAAAATGAAAAGAGTACAGGCAAACCAATAAAACTCTCTGATGGGGGTGGGCTATTTTTACTGATCCAACCCAATAATAAAAAATACTGGCGACTGGCTTATCGTTTTGGTGGAAAACAAAAGACACTGGCACTCGGAGTATACCCAGCGGTGAGCTTGGCCGATGCCCGTACTCGACGCGATGATGCTCGCAAATTACTGATATCAGAAATCGATCCCGGTGAAAACCGCAAAGCGACCAAAATGGCTAGAACGGGTCAAAACGTCAATAGCTTTGAAGTCGTGGCGCGGGAGTGGTTCGCTAACCAATCGCCTATATGGGTACCATCGCATGCTGATAAGATTATTCGTCGCCTTGAACGCGATATTTTCCCAT
>CAMDJY010000063.1 GCA_945901145.1 Legionella genomosp. 1
CAATCATGCGATAGCCATGGGCCTGAAGTTCGTTAGGTCTAATTACGCCTGAATTTAAGTTAATTTCAACCGTGCCGATGTCAATTGGGCTGGGTGTGTTATGCCCAATACGAACCACTGCGGGGCACCAATTATCAACCGTATGACCAACACAGGTGATTCGCACCTGTGCCCAATTGACTGTACCGTCACTGTGAGCTTTGGTCGGATATGGAGAAGGAATGGTTCCCGCGACCAATGCATTCACATCTAAATCAGTTAAATTATGTGTGATTAATTGCTTTGGGCTCGCCAAGCTCATTTGAGCGACTATACTGAGGCTTGCAGCCACACATGATATGAGTAAACGACGCATATATTTCTCCAAAGTTATGTTCATAAGGCTTTTGTTCAAGTGTAGAGCAATTTTAAAGAGCCGACAAGTGACATGATATTATAAAGATTTGAGCTCTCTTCTAAGTATTTTGCCAACATTGGTTTTTGGGAGTTCATCGTAAAAACAAATAATTTTTGGAACTTTATATGCTGCCAGATGTTTTCTGCAATGTGAGATGACCTCAGCTTCAGTCAGTGCGACATCTTTTTTGACAATACAGGCTTTGACTTTTTCATCAGCATCAGATTTTCGAACACCAATGACACCGACTTCGAGGATGCCAGGCATCATGCTGATGACTTGTTCGACTTCATTTGGATAAACATTGAAGCCCGAGACTAAAATCATATCTTTTTTACGATCAACCAAATAAATAAAACCTTTTTCATCCATTTTCGCAATATCACCCGTGCGTAAGAATTTATCTGGCCAAAAAGCTAGCGCTGTTTCATCTGGATGTTGCCAATAACCTGGCATCACTTGTGGGCCTTTGACGCATAGTTCCCCAGCTTCGCCCAATGCAAGCTCATTCCCATTATCATCTCGAATAGATATTTCGGTTGAAGATAATGGCAGGCCGATACTGCCATTATAATTTTCCTGATACATGGGATTGATGGTCACCGCGGGACTGGTTTCTGTTAAGCCATAAGCTTCTAAGACACGTGATTTTGTTTTTTGTTGCCAAGCAATCGCAACACTTTTTTGGAGTGACATACCCCCAGAAAGGGCAAGTTTTAATTTTGAAAAATTAATTTGTTCAAAATCCGGATGATTTAAAAGTGTATTAAACAAAGTATTAACACCAGTAATTGCGGTGATGTGTCTGTCTTTAATGTCTTGAATAAAACGGCTGATATCTCGTGGATTGGTAATTAAGATATTTTCCGCTCCAAATCTTAAAAAAGTTAGGCAATTAGCAGTCAGTGAAAAAATATGATAGAGCGGAAGCGCTGTGACGATAATATCTTTACAAGATATCCCTAAAGGCTGCTCCACCCAGGTAGAGGCTTGAAGTACATTCGCAATTAAATTGCCATGGGTTAAAATTGCACCTTTGGAAATGCCCGTTGTGCCACCTGTATATTGAATAAAAGCAATATCATCGCGCGTGAGGCTCACAGGGGCAAGATGATTATTGCTAGGTTTGATGCAATCGCGAAAAGCAATCTGATCAGGGATGTCATATTTAGGAACTTGACGTTTTATATATTTAACAACACTATTCATTATCAAGCGTTTTAGAGGGGGGAAAACATCACCTAATTCGGTAATGATAACATGTTTTAGTGATGGAATATTCGGTAATGCGGTTGCAAGGGTATTCGCAAAATTGGCAAGTACAATAATTGCAGCTGCACCTGAATCCTTCATCTGATGGGTAATCTCATCGCGGGTATACAGCGGATTGGTGTTCACCACAATGCAACCTGCTCGTAAAATACCGAAGAGCGCAATTGGGTATTGAAGGGTATTTGGCAGCATAATTGCGACACGGTCGCCTTTTTTTAAGCCAAGTTGTTGTAAATAAATTGCAAAGTAGCGGCTATAATTATCAAGTTGTTGAAATGTAATGGATGAGCAGTAATTGGTATAAGCTGCTCTCGTGCGATATTTTAGACAAGATTCCTCGAATAATTGTACTAATGAAGTGTAGTTGTTGACATCGATTTCGTGAGCGACACCCTCTTGATAATATTTATGCCATCGTTGTTCCACGCTTTTAACCTTCTGTTAATGATTCTTGCGTGTTAGTATAAACAAAAAAAAGCAGAGTGGATACGAGCAATCATGACAGATAATATCTTGAAATCTCAGGCGTTTAAGTTAAAAGGACGGTTATTTACGTTTACAGTTTTGCAATTGATTGAAGTTGATAAAAGTCTATTTATCCAACAATTGCGTGAGATGATTTTACAGGCTCCACGCCTGTTTGAAAACACTCCGATTGTGTTGGATTGTACTTCGGTAGATGGCGATGCGTTAGATCTATCTTGGGTCCATGAGCATATGCGCAATCAAGGCTTGTTTCCTGTGGCAATTCAAGCGAGTGGCCATTTAGCATTGCAGACTATTGCCCGTGGATTAGGTCTTGCGGTGTTACATGCTTCATCAGAGCATGATAAACCGGTATTTATCGAACAACCCATTGCCGGTGGAGAATCCAATAAAACAAAACGTATTGCAACACCGATCCGTTCTGGACAGCAAGTGGTAAGTAAAGGCACTGATTTGATTGTCACGGCATCTGTGAGTCATGGTGCTGAATTATTAGCTGAAGGCAATATTCACGTCTACGGCGGATTAAGAGGCAAAGCATTGGCTGGTATTTCTGGGGATAAAGATGCTCGTATTTATTGCCAGTCGTTGGATGCAGAATTGGTCTCGATTGCTGGTTTCTATCGTTTACGAGATACGATGGATCATTATGAGCATCCATGCCAAATTTTTCTACATGACGACCAGATTCAAATCGAACCGTTATGATCGATAGTGTTTTTATTTCAGATTTACATTTACATCCCCAGGACGTCTTGATTTCAAATCGATTTGCACGCTGGGTTGACTGGGCGGTTCTTCATGTCAAGCAGGTTTACATTCTTGGCGACTTTTTTCATGCATGGGCCGGTGATGATACTCTGGATGCGTGGAGCTTGGGGATAGCAGAGCAGCTGATGCGTTTTAAAAAACAGGATATTCCTGTGTTTTTTATGCATGGCAATCGAGATTTTTTGTTAGGTCAGCATTTTGCAGAATTAGCCGGTTTGCAATTATTACCAGAACCTACTTGTATTTGTTTAGGTCAAAAATGTGTATTACTGGTACATGGTGACAGGTATTGCACACAAGATCAACGTCATCAATATTTTAGATGGTTAACCAGAAATCGATGGTTTACTAGGCTATTTTTATGTTTGCCTAAAACTTGGCGCATGCACCTAGTTGCCAAGGTTCGTCAACACAGTCAAACTCATCGACCAGCGCGTCCTGAGATCATGGAGATTGTGCCGCGGGCGTTAGCTCGCCATGCAAAATTACACCACGCCGATATTGTTATTCATGGTCATACTCATCGGCCAAAACTTGAGTTTGTCGAAGCGGAAAATCATCGTTTTCAGCATATTATTTTAAGTGATTGGGATGAAGACCCCCCGGTTTTGTGTTATAATCAGACAAAAGGCTTATTTTTTCAATCTTTTAGTTTTGGAGAAACATAATGGCTGCACCTGATTTTAAAGAAGCACTCAACAACGCTATCGCTGCAAAGAAAGCCGCTCAGCAGCAATTAGATCAGTTAGACTCACAGAGAAAACTGGATCAGAAAAATATTGCTCATGTAGATTATCAAACCAAGCTTCAGCCTCGTCGTGCCAAGGCTGAAGAGTTATGGAATGGTAAAGGTGTAGATGGTCAAGGTGGTGCGCGTGTCTAGGCAGACCAAATGGTTAGAAGAGGTCAACAGGGTTATGATAACTACGTCGCGGCTATGGGCTCCATTGTCGAACTTTCAGTTGCACTGGGTGAGGCGCTCGCTGCTGATTTGAAATTGGATATCGCTATACCTGCCATTGTCGGTGGTGTTGTGGGCACTGCTTGGGATGTGACTAAAGGGACTGCAGATCTTGTGTTGAATCCGTCTCAAACTGCTGAATCAATCGCTAAATTGAGAAGACAATGGTTTTCTGGCGGGATGCTTGACGGATTAAGTGGCCAAGGTGAAACTTTAAAATTGCCAGAAGAAGTGATACAGGCTTCTGTTTGTAGTAATGATGGTAAATTAACTTTCAAACCTTTAAATGGTGTTCTGCCACCCAACACCATGCAGCAGCTCGTTGATTCAATGGAAGCCCTGCATCAGCAGATGGTGTGTGCGTTTTTATTAAACAAAGGTTATTCTTGTGATCCAACAAATCAAGTTTGGACAAATGCATCAAATAAACAATTGAATCCAGCGGACTTTGAGCAATTAAAACAAGATCCTAGTGATGGTTTAGCTGTTTTTTCTCAAAAAAAACAGGCTATTCAATTGACCAAAGAGCCTTTGAGCTATGCGGGTGGGCGTGATGCGAAACTTCCAGAAATTTCTGCACCTGAACCAGAACCTAAACCATCAATATTTTCACCAAGACCTAGATGAACTTAAGGGATCAAGAATCAAAACATGTATGTTTTAGGTATTGAATCTTCGTGTGATGAGACTGGTGTTGGCATTTATCATCAGCGCGAGGGTCTTTTGGCGCATGCCTTACATTCCCAAATTGCCCGACATCGCCAGCACGGAGGAGTCGTTCCTGAGCTTGCTTCGCGCGATCATGTGACGCATATAATTTCTCTGGTTGAAGCGGTTTTAGCTCAGGCAAATCTGACAAAACAGCAATTAGATGCTGTCGCTTATACGGCAGGTCCGGGTTTAGTGGGTGCGTTGCTTGTGGGGGCGTCGTTTGCGAAAAGCTTAGCATTTGCCTTGAATATTCCTGCGTTGGCAGTGCATCATTTAGAAGCGCATATTTTAGCGGCGCAATTAGATACCAGCCAGCTTGAATTCCCCTTTGTGGCCTTACTTGCCTCCGGTGGCCATACGCAATTGATTGATGCTCGAGCCCTAGGTGATTATAGTTTATTAGGGGAAACGTTAGACGATGCGGTTGGTGAAGCTTTTGATAAAACCGCAAAGTGTATGGGGTTGCCTTATCCTGGTGGGCCGGTTCTTGCTGCCTTAGCTGATGAGGCAAAAAGTTCTTTTTTACCACCTTTTCCACGACCGATGCTCAATAGACCGGGTTGTATGTTTAGTTTTAGTGGATTAAAAACGCACGCACTGAATGCTTGGCAAAAAAGCAATCAAGATCAACCCGCACGCATTGCCATCGCCCGTGCTTTTCAAGATGCAGTGGTTGAGACACTTGTCGTGAAGTGTCAGCGTGCTTTGCAGGCAACCGGTTATCGGCAATTAGTGGTTGCTGGTGGCGTCGGAGCGAATCGTGCGTTACGAGAAGCTTTAGAAAAGATGGTACAGACAATGAATCATCAGGTTTATTTTCCAAAATTAGAATATTGTACCGATAACGGTGCCATGATTGCTTATGCAGGATGCTTATATTTATCACAAGGTATGGCAGATTTAACGACGGAAATTCAAGTCAAACCTCGTTGGCCATTAGAGATGTAATCTATTTATTCCTTTTAAATTTAAAATCAATTTTAGATTCAGTTTTTTTGAAAAGCCGAGAAAAATTATCGCGATGTTGGTATAAAACAAGAATAGTCATGATCAATAATGGTAAAAATCCTGCGCTTAAATTTGGGAAAAAAATCACATAAATCGGCGAAAAAGTGAGCGAAATGATGGAAGCTAGTGATGAAAAACGACTGATAAAT
The DNA here is from genome assembly GCA_945901145.1 of Legionella genomosp. 1. Lineage (GTDB taxonomy): Bacteria > Pseudomonadota > Gammaproteobacteria > Legionellales > Legionellaceae > JAGVJT01. The sequence continues at coordinate 5,756 of CAMDJY010000063.1, forward strand.
GCAACCATGAGCCAGGTGAGGATGACTAAACATCCAAGCTCAGGGTTCAAGCCAATCAATACACCTAAAGCAGTTGCTACACCTTTACCGCCCTTAAAATTAAAAAATAGAGGATAAATATGGCCGATGACCGCAGCCAAGCCAACGCAGCCCAAAAGCAATGATTCTGCACCTAAAGATCGAGAAATCAGGACAGGAATCGTACCTTTTAATAAATCAATGAGTAATACCATCGCCGCATATTTGCCCCCAGCAATACGGAGTATATTCGTTGCACCCGGGTTTTTAGAGCCCTCCAGACGTGGATCAGGTAATTGAAACAGCTTGCATACGATAATGGCTGAGCATACTGAACCCATGAGGTAGGCAAGCGTGATGGTAATCAGGGTGAGCATTAAATATTCCTGGATGATTGCTAAAACAATAAGCTCTCATCATAGTGATTTCGTCTGCTGACTTCAATAGGGTTTTAATTGATTAATATTGTCTAATATGTTAACATATAAGGCAGTTTTGGTTTTTTGAGATCAAGTACAAATGTCCCGTCTGTTATTTAATATTAATTTCTGTGGTACTAACATGGAAGCCACGCGTAAAAATTTAGCTTCTATAGAAGCTATCAAACAGTTTGATGATTGTATTTTGATTTCTGGCGTGGGTGCTCCTGATGGATATGATGAAACAACACAGGAACATTATCCAACACCGGGAACGTATTACGTTGACCAAAATTTAAAACGTCAAATAAAATATCCTTGGTTTAATCAACATTTTTCCTCCGTGCAACGTTTAGCGGGTATTGCATGGGGTGAGGGCGAAAAAGATAATGTAGCATTTGCAATGCTACATGTTGATAAAAAAATGCAAGCAGTTGCTGCTGATGAAGCCGTTCATATTAATATTTCTGGTTTCAGTCGCGGCGCAGCTGCAGCTGTTCATTTTGCGAACAAAATATGTCGACAATATGGCAGTCGTATTAAACTCAATATTTTTTTAGTTGACCCAAATGCGGGATTAGGACGTCAGAATTATCAGCTTAAAAAACATATTCCGATGAATGTGGATAATATTTATATTGTTTTTAATCGGTTAGAAAAAATCTCATTGCTACAATCACTCAGGCTTTCTCATTATTTATTTACAAGTCCTAAAACAGCAGTTGCAACTTTATACGTTCAAGGTGATCATCTAGAACAAGAACAGTTGCCAACAGATGATCCCACCCGTTTAAATGCGGCTAAAACCAATCAACAATTACTTGAATTATTTTACGAGTCTTATGGTGCTGTCCGCGTTAAGCCTAAGGGGCAATTTTTTCAAGCTAATGCGTTTGTGCATAAAGGTTTTGTGAGTCAAAAAGTCAAAGAATTAGCTTTAGATCAAGCGATTCGTAATATCCAACCTATTATGGATAAATATCAATCACAACGAACTTTAAATAATAATAAATATCTTGAGCGCTTTAATTCAGAAATAGGGATATTAAATCATCGTCATTATAGTGAGCTCGGTTATTATTTCATGCATTTATTGAGTGAAATTGATCGAGAAGAATATAAAACGCCAGCTGAACAAGAGCGCGCAGCATGTCTATTACAAGCAACAAATGGATTAATTCGTGCAATGACGCCGGGTGAGTTGTTTTCAAAAATTCAAAAGCAACAAGCATTAGATGAATTTAAAAAATGTATTCGCGAAAATCAATATAACGAAATTATTTCACACATTGCAGCCCATATTGTCGGCTTAGTTGTTGGTATTGTTCTCGGTTTAGCAATTGCTACATGTGGATTTGTGGTTGGCTTCATGCGATGGGAAACATTAGGATTAGCTTCTATCCCTTATGCTGCTTTGGGTGCATCAAACGGATTTTTTTCTGGATTTACCTGGGGTAAAACGCAGGTGCTCGGTCATCAAAACGAACGCAAAATTGATGGCGTGATTCAAAAAATTTTTAAATCAGAGGATGAAGAAAATACATACCATGTTCCGTTGATCTCCTAATTGTTTTTAATA
>CAMDJY010000064.1 GCA_945901145.1 Legionella genomosp. 1
AGCACTACTTTCTGTGCTATTGTTTTGTGGTGAAGGCGTTTGCGCTTCCGGTGTTGTGTGTCCACTACTACTATCAATAGATCTTAGATCTAAAGGGTTAGGTCGTTTTTTTTGTTCGCTAGCAGCCTGAGCAACTATCTCAATTGTTGGGTTGATGGTTTCATCGTTTTTTGTAGTAGCATTTTGGGTTGGCGTTATTTCTTTTATAACTTGTTCTACACTAACTTTTCGTTCCTCTCTTTCTTGATTTTTTTTCATTTTAGTCTTCTTGTTCTTTAGAGGTTTTTTAATCTCATCCTTTCTTGCATTATTGCTAACCCCGATAATAGGATTGTTTATTCGTTGAATGTTTGCGTCTGGAGTCGAAGCGGAGGTACTGACACTCTCATGAGTGTTTGTTTTTCGTGAATCAGTCGATTTGTTTTTAGGTACTCTTGATTCTAGTGCAGAAAGAACATGTCCTAAACGAGTATTCCAATCAGTTTTAATTGTGTTATATTTTTCTTCAAAAGCTGTTATATCACTTTTTAATCTGTCAATTTCTTTATTGACCTCTTTAAAGTCCCTAGTCACCTGTACTTCCGAGGTCAATTGCCTGACTCTTAATTCTAGTTCTTTTAATTCTGATTTGTTAGGCTCAATTGGGACAGTGCTTAGAGGAACGTCACTAATATCACTGCTAGTAATCTGTTTAGCAAGATTTGCTTTTTTTATAAATTGAGATAATGCCAATGCTAAACGCTTTATTTCTTCAGCACTAATTCCGTATTTTTGTGATTTAGGAATGTTATCGAGACTGGTTTGAAAAGCGTTGTTAAATAAACGCACTTGCTTAGGTACTTCTGTTGGTTCTAATCCGGTTTTTTCAAGTGTATGTCTTACAGCAGAAACTAAATCTAACGGTTTCTTGCTGGATTTTCGGACTTTATCTAACAAACTTAACATGGCTTGTGCGTTAATTCTTGGGTCAGTGAAATTTAGAGCTGTCATTAGGGCCAGTTGTTCTCTAGAAACGAATCTGATGGAAGGAGATGTTGAGCGAGCGAGTAGCTTGCACAATGGATCCATATTTTTAGTTATTTCTTCGGTCTTAACGTACGTGAAAGTGTTTGTTTCTCCTTGACTAGAGAGGATAACAAGATAATCTGCTTCTTTATTTTTAATACGCTCATTTATTTCTAATAAAATGCTGTCCTCTATTCTGCGCTTCTGTTCCATCTCAGAAGCTGCGCTTTTGCTGATGCTTAGCATTTCATCAATCAAATGTTGCTCTACCCTTTCCTCTATACCGTTAATCATATCAAGAGCTTGTTGAATGCTAGGCGTCGATGGATACCGATATGGCAAATTATTACTTAATTGCCTTGACTCTGAAGGGTTCACGAACAATCCTAAGAACCTTATCCTGCCTGAATAATTGAGTCTTGCTTTAGCAATTATCTTTCTCAATTTGTTAGGATTATTAAGTTCACCTATATTCCTTGAAAAAACTTGCACTAACTCAGTAGGGGTCGCCCCTAAAATAACAGCTGTAGTTCTATTTTCTTCAACTATTGCTGTACTTTTTTCACGTTTAGAAGTCACTTCCGAAACCTGACTGCCTAAGTTTTCTCCCAAAGCCAGTTGTGTCGGGTTAAAAAAGTAGCTATAGAGGTAATTAAAAAACGATTCGATAGAATTCTCATCCTGTCCTGTACTGGCATTGCGCGAATTTCTTGAACGGTCATGACGTATTAAAGCATCCATAAATTCTCTTGTTTTAGGGCCCAGAATCAGCATCATAGTTTCCTCGATTGATTACATATCTACAATTATAGACCATTTTTTATTAAGTAAACCTTAAATAATATCTTAGTGATTTTTTTGAGGGCAAAAATAGCTAAATAAACGCTTTTTATGAATCAATAAAGAACAATATGATTTTTTTTAGAAGTCCAGCACGTCGCCCCACGTGCGCGGGAGATTGGGTTATTGGCGTGCCTGGTTGCATCCGAGAATGCACGACAATTTCGGATTATAAAGATAAAAATGCATGCTTAGTTATTTTATTCATGCGAATTGTATACTATGGCAAAACCTGCAAAAAATTTATTATGACGGGTTCAAGTGCTAGAAAGCTCAAACAAGGCGGCGCAAATTTATTGGCCGGCAGAGCTTTTGTTTATCACATGTATCCGTTAACGCATATTGAATTAGGTGAAGCATTTAATTTGGAGCATGCGTTGCATTGGGGGACTTTGCCGCAGATTTTTGCCTTGGACCGCGATGAAATGAAAAGTGAATTTTTATTTGCTTATGCGCATACTTATTTGAAAGAAGAGATTAGGAGTGAACATTTTATCAAGGATTTGGAACCATTTCGGCGATTTTTAGAGGTTGCGGCTCAATGCAATGGGAAATTGATAAATTTCTCTAATATTGCTAGAGACGTTGGTGTATCCGATAAGACCATTAAGTCTTATTACGCCATTTTGGAAGATACGTTGATTGGATTTTTCTTGGAGCCGTACCATGATTCGTTTCGAAAACGCTTAACTCATCGACCGAAATTTTATCTTTTTGATATAGGGGTGACACGAGCTTTGGCTTTCTTAACGGATGTCCCGCTTGTTAAAAAAACGCACGCCTATGGAAATGCATTTGAGCATTTTATTATTTTAGAATGCATCCGTTTGTCTAGTTATTATCGTTTGCATTATAAGTTTTCTTATCTTCGTACGCAGAGTGATGTTGAAATTGATTTGATTGTGGAAAGGCCTGGCAAGCCTTTATTGTGTATCGAAATCAAAAGCGCTGAAGAAATACAAGCCCAGAACATTGCTTCATTTATTGCGATTACTTGCGATTTTGTTAATTCAGATGCAATTTGCATTTGCAATGAGGCGTATGCAAAGCGAATTGATCATGTGTTGGTTTTGCCTTGGCGTATGGCATTACAGAAATATTTTTGCTTAGCTGAGTAATGCGTGTAGTGCTTTGTAAGAGAGGATGGTGAGGAGTGAGGCGACTGGTAGGGTTAAAATCCAGGACATAAATATATTACGAATGACAATGAGGTTTAATGCACCGATACCGCGGGCTAATCCCACGCCTAAGACAGCACCGACGAGGGTTTGCGTCGCAGAGACGGGAATGCCCGAGCTGGTTGCAACGACTACGGTGGTCGCTGCGGCCAGTGTGGCTGAGAAAGCACGTGAAGGTGTTAGCGCGGTGATGGAACTGCCTACGGTTTCAATAACACGTCGCCCATAGACCAGAAAACCACTCAGCACCCCAAAACACCCTAAAAAAACTATCCAGGTCGGGTATCCTGTGTGATTCAGTGGTTGATCTGCGTGCATAATTAAACTGTGGACGATGGTTAATGGGGCTACCGTGAGTGAAACGTCGTTGGCGCCATGTGCAAATACCATCGCACAAGCAGTCATCGCCATCAGCACAGCAAAATATTTTTCTACTTGATTAAAATGATCACGCCGCCGCATGTTCGTGTACTCGGGGATGCGTCTAATCACCACCATGCCGATCATCGTCATGAGAACACTGGTAGTTAATGTGACGGCGATACTTCGTTGTAAATTCATATGAATATGAAAATGCGTCAGGCCTTTAAATACGGTAATAAATGATAAGATTGAACCAACTAAAAATAGGTAAAAGGGGATATAAATTTTGGCGCGTTCTAGAGGATCTTTCTTAACAAAAATCAACAATTGAATACTAGTAAATAGGGCGTAAGCGGTGATTCCAGAAATCACCGGGGATGTAACCCAACCGATGGCAATATGTGAGACCTGATTCCAGTGCACGGCTTCACTTCCCAAAACTAACCATCCAAAACCGACCATTGAGCCTACTAGTGCATTAGTAATCGATACCGGCACACCGATAAAACTGGCAAAATTCATCCAAATCGTACAGGCTAGTAAAACACCAAGCATGCCTTGGATTAAGATCATAGGCTTATCGAACAGTTGGGTGGTGTTGATGATGCCATCTCGCATCGTATGTGTGACGTCAGCACCGCCTAAAAAGGCACCGGCGAACTCAAAGATGATGGCAATGAGCATGGCTTGTCTTACTGTGACTGCTTTTGAGCCCATGGTGGTGCTCATGACGTTGGCTAAATCATTGGCGCCAACGCCCCAAGTCATCATAAAACAAAATAACACAGCAAGAATTAAACATAAGAAATAAAGAGTCATAAATTACCGTGCAATAAGTATTTGTAATCGACCGCCCACTGTCTGGGCATGATCCGCGAGATCTCCAATCCATTGAAATAATTTGTAGAGAAAAATCGATTCGAGCGGTGGTAATTCATGTTCGTGTTCAAAAATAAGATGCCTGATTTGGGCGAGTTGACCATCACTATCATGTTCTATTTCATCCAAGGTGACAATCATATCTTCAACGATATTGACTTCACTGCCACGAAAACCACTTTCTAAGAGCTGGTCGAGTTCGTTAATCGCTTTACAAGCTTGCTTGGCGGCATCCAAGCAACGGTTTAAAAAAGGCATCAACCTATCCTGGATAGGCACAGGTATTTTCATCTGTCGGCTTAAAACCAGACTGGCAATATCTTCAGCTTTATTGGCAATTTTATCTTGCGTACCTAAGAGTTCAAGAAGATCCGTGCGGGCAACTGGTAAAAACAAGCCAGTGGGGAGATGCAAGCGTAAATCTCGTTTGATCATGTCCGCATCGCGTTCCATCACGCAGATTTTTTCTTTGATTCCAGCAGCAGTCTGCCAATCGTCTGTTAACACCGATTCAAAAAATGGATGAAGTAATTTTGCACAGTGATAAACTTTGTGCATGTGTTGTTCAATAGGGCGAATTGGTGATGGCCCGAATACGTTAAAGATACCATTCATAACGCAGCCACTTGAAATGATTTTAGACACGCAGTATAACAAGATTTATTGGTTTTACCAAAAAAATTTTTATATTACCCACTGAATAGATCTGTGTATAATTAGCCATCTTTTAAGCTGATATGAATTAAATGATTACACTCAGAGGCTTAACCAAATCTTATCATGGCCATTTGGTGTTGAATGATATTAATCTTTCAATTCCTGAAGGTGAGATTTTTGGTGTTATTGGTAAAAGCGGCGCCGGCAAGTCAACTTTGTTGCGTTGTATCAATTTATTAGAACATCCAGATGCTGGCGCGGTGATCATCGATGGCAAAAACTTGCTAACATTGTCGCCGAAAGCACTGCGTGCCGAACGGCATCAAGTTGCGATGATTTTTCAGCAGTTTAATTTGTTAGATGCAAAAACGGTATACGAAAATATTGCTTTGCCGATGCGTATTCAAGGCATGGATCAAGCGACGATTTTTACGAGAGTCAATGAGTTGTTAGACCTTGTGGAACTCAAAGATAAATCTTTTGCCTATCCACATCAACTCAGTGGTGGTCAAAAACAACGTGTGGCAATTGCACGGGCCTTAAGTTGCTCTCCGCGCGTGTTGCTTTGTGATGAAGCGACTTCTGCACTCGACCCTGAATCTACAGCAGCGGTGCTTGCTTTGCTTAAAAAAATTAATCAACTTTATCGGATAACGATTGTGTTGATCACGCATGAGATGGAAGTGATTAAACAAATTTGTCATCGGGTTGCTGTGATTGATTCGGGAAGATTAGTTGATGTTTTGCCGTTATCCCAAGTATTTTCTAATCCAAATAGTATTGCGCGTGAGCTTTTGTTTACCCATTTGAGTCCTAAATTACCCAGTTGTCTCACCCAAAGTCTCCAAGCAGAACCTAATGATCAACCGCTTTTAAAAATATTTTTTGAAGGTGAAGCGGCAACCGGGCCTTTTATTAGTCAAACCAGTCGAGCGCTTGATCTCGATTTGAATATATTGCTTGCGAATATCGATCGTATTGATACTATAACCTGCGGGGTGTTGGTGGTAGAATTAGTGGCTTCTCAAACATTGCTTGATGCATTTTTGATGCGTTGTCGTCAAGCTGGTCTTCGTGTGGAGATTTTAGGTTATGTCACCAACCTTATTTCATGATGTATTGCTTGCGACGGGTGAAACCCTTTATATGGTTTTTGCCAGTACTTTTTTTGCGGTGATGTTAGGGTTTCCTTTAGGCACTTGGTTGTTTGCTTGCACTAAATTGAAACCTAATCGATTATTGCAGCGTGTTTTAAATGCGCTGATAAATATCAGTCGTTCTATCCCCTTTATTATTTTATTAGTGGCATTAATTCCAGTGACGCGCTTGATTATCGGCACTTCAATTGGGGTTCATGCGGCGATTGTTCCGCTGACTTTAGGTGCAGTCCCTTTTTTTGCGCGTCTTGTCGATAATGCTTACCAAAGATTACCCAGTGGTTTGTTGGACGCCGGTTATGCCATGGGGGCGGATAGTTTACAAATGATTCGTTATATTTTGTTCCCTGAAGCGAAGCCTGCGCTGATTCAAGCCGTGACGCTGACAGCAATTACTTTGGTAAATTATTCAGCCATGGCAGGGACGGTTGGCGGTGGCGGGCTGGGAGATTTGGCGATTCGTTATGGTTATCAGCGTTTTGATGTGATGGTGATGCTGATTACCGTATGTTTTTTAATTATCATTGTACAATTGATTCAATTTTGCGGTGATCGGATGACTACTTATTTATCTCGAGGAAAATTTTCATGCGTTTAATGCGTTGGGTTTTTATTATTTTTGTATTGCTGTTAAATGGCTGTCATCGGGAATCAGTACCCAATACATTAACTATTGGTACTTTAGCTGGCCCCGAAACTGTCTTGGTGGAAACTGCACGTGATATTGCACAAAAACGTTTTGGATTGACTGTAAAAATTGTTGAGTTTAATGATTACAATTTGCCAAATGAAGCTTTAAACGACGGCAGCCTCGATGCTAATATTTTTCAACATCTGCCTTATCTAGAATCGGCAATTCATGCACATGGTTATCAATTAGTGCCCTTTGCAAAAACATTTTTATATCCAGTGGGGTTATATTCGCAACGCTTTAAATCGCTAAGAGCATTACCAGAGCATGCGTTGATTGCGCTACCGAATGATCCTAGCAATGAGATTAGAGCGTTAAGATTGTTACAGCAAGCGCATTTAATCAAACTGAAACCGACCTCAACGCCCGGGTTAAATGATATTAGGAGTAACCCGCATGGATTTAAATTTAAAACGCTTGATGCAGCCCAGCTGCCGCGTATTTTACCTGATGTTGATGCCGCTGTGATCAATACGACGTTTGCACTGCCTGCAGGCTTAAGTCCAAGCCATGATGCCTTAGTCGTTGAAAATAAAAATTCTCCTTATGTGAATTTGATTGTTGTTGGTAAAAATAATGCTAAAAAAGCTTATCTAGAGCAATTTGTACAAGCGTTCCATGATCCTGAAGTTAGGCAAAAAGCCAAACAACTCTTTGGTGATGCCGCGATACCCGCTTGGTAACTGTACATTTGGCTGCTATAATTTGATACATAATCATCTCAATTTGGATATTTTATGAGTATAAGTGGCGCGCTTTATTATGGTTTTTTTGAGTGGGATCATGCCCTTAATTACTATTTCAGAGGTGTGAACGATTATGTGTATCATAATAAGTTGTTAAATGAACTCTCAGAAGATGCCAGAAAAAGTATTGTTGATAAATATCGAGCGAGCATTGGGTTACCCGCGAATAAATTAAAGACTGTTGAGTTTGTCAAAGCCTATACTGAAAGTCGGAA
>CAMDJY010000065.1 GCA_945901145.1 Legionella genomosp. 1
AACTCCCTGAAACGTGCTGCATATAATCATGGTTTTTCTTTAGGGGACTCGATTCTTGACTTGAGTGACTCGCCAACTGCCTTGTATTTTTTAGGAGCAAACGCAATTGGCATTGCTTGGTTTGAAATTGGTTTAGCTTTTGACTCATCTGATTCGCTCGCTCAATATGATTATATGCGTTCGATATTGTCAGCAATCCCTTGTGAAGAGTTAGCCCGTGCTTGGATTCTTGCTCCGCTCAATTATAATATTTCAGATATATTTCATATGCTTGAACCTGATGGGATAGATCAGCGTGCACTTCATAAAGTAGGTGATATCGTTGAGCAATATGATACTTATCATAAGTATGTAAGACTCCAACAACTAATGAAACCAATACGCTCACATCAGGAAGCCCTGTTGCGCTGTGAAGAAAAACGTCAAATACAACATACTGCTCAGAACAAAATAAGTAGAATATTAAATGGTGCACTACCATCTACCCGAGATATCATTAAAATTTCTTCAGCCTACTTAAATAACGATGAAGCTAAACGAGCAATTTCATTGCTAACAGAAGCCATTATTCTCAACCCTTCCAGTGCTGAACTCTATAACAATCTTTGTGTCGCCTATGGCATAGAGAAGAAATACGTAGATGCTGTTTCTGCTTGCTCCAATGCATTGCGGATAGCGCCTCATTTTCAGTTAGCAAAAAATAATCTTGCATGGGTGTCAGCGGCTATTTAATTGGTTTTGTATTGCCAAAACGAATAGATGGCGGATCTAAAATAGCATGTTCTGTTGAACCAACAACCTTCTGATGTATATGCATTTGGAGTTGTATTATGGGAAATTGAAACAGGACAGGTCCCTTACCGTCAGATGAGTGAATTCCAGTTTGTAAGCAAAATAAAACATTAAAAATTCCCTCGCATACATCGTTAAAATTTTAAGTCCAAAATGCTGCTTAATTAAAATCAAAGAGTAGAGCATGACACCCAAAAGTGGCATGCTCTCGATTCAGACATAGCTTAAGACATAGCTTCAGAAATATCTCGATTGGCTTTAAAACGCTCGCCATATTGCGCTTGCAATTGTTCAATCAAGGCGTTTAATTTTTCATGGCCAAAATGTTGTGCATAATGCATGGGCCCGCCTCTAAACGGTGCAAATCCAGCACCAAAAATCATGCCTGCATCGATTAAATCCGCATCTGCGACCACTTGTTCAGTTAAGCATGTCGTTGCTTCATTGACCATGCGTAAAATTAAACGATTTGCAATTTCTAAATGATGTTGGTCGTTTTTAACTTTTTGTTTTATCGGCTTACCTTTGCTGTTATAGCGATAAAACCCTTGTCCGGATTTTCGCCCCAATTGACCCGCCTGCACCATGTCGACCAAACGTTTAGGAACGCTGCCACCAAAATGAGAGGTTAAATTTTCAGCCACAGCAAGACAAACATCCATACCCACCGTATCTGCAAGTTCAACCGGGCCCATCATCATGCCAAAAGCTTGAGCGGCTTCGTCGATAACTTCTGGTTGGTAGCCATCCTCGAGTAATTGCACACATTCTAGTAAATAAGGCATTAATACACGATTAACTAAAAAGCCTGGACTAGATTTGACCGGGAGAGGCAAACGAGCAATTTGAGCCACAAAAGAACAGGCTTGTGCCGCAATTGCTGGTAAGGTTTGATCGCTTGTGACCACCTCAACCAATTCCATCTGCGCAACCGGATTAAAGAAATGAATCCCAACTAAGCGCTCAGGATTGAGCATAACTTGGCTAATATCACTTAAAGGAATACTCGAGGTGTTGGTCGCAAGTAGTGCATCGGACTTGGCAACGGCTTCAATATGCTTAAAAATAGCTTGTTTTGCTTCTAAATTTTCAAAAATAGCTTCAATAATCACATCCGCACGCTTAACCCCGTATCCTTGTGGATCAGGAATTAATCGATCCATTGCAGCTTGAATTTTTCGAGGTTTACGCAGTTTTTTCTTAAACAACGCATATGCACGTCCGATTGCGGGTGCAATCCGCTCATAAGATTGATCTTGTAACGTCACCTGGAACCCTTGTCTGGCACACCATGCAGCAATATCCCCACCCATGACGCCTGCACCAATGACATGAACATGTTTTGCCCTAAAATTTGTATCTTTTGCAAAGCTTTTTAAACGTTCTCGCAATAAAAATATCCGAATAAGGTTTTTCGCTGTATCGTTTTGGTTTAACAAATGATGCACAGAATCTGCTTCTTTTAAATACGCACGATTATCAAAACCATTTTCTTTTTCCCATAAGTCAATCACTGCATATGGCGCAGGGTAATGCTCTTTTCTTACTTTTTTAGCCACTTGATAGCGAATTAATTGAGCTAATAAAGCACGAACAGGCGTCAGATTTGTTAAAGATTGTATCCAAGTTGCTTTACGTTTTTCCGGTTTATTATTAATAAAATAGACCGCTGCCCGTTTTAGCTGGCGAAGAGGCACAACATCATCGACGATGCCAAGTGCTTTTGCCTTGGGTGCACGAATGCTTGCTCCCGTTAAAATCGTTTGCGTTAGTGCTTGAAAGCCACCAATTAATCTTGGTAAGCGAACAGTCCCTCCCCACCCCGGATGAAACCCTAATAAAATTTCTGGAAGCCCAAAGCAGGTGCTGTCTTCGTCTGTTGCTATCCGATAATCACAAGCTAAAACCAGTTCCATCCCTCCGCCCATACAAAAACCATTGATCAAGGCAACGCTAGGTATTGGTAACTGTTCTAATCGTGAAAAAACTGCTTGGCCTTTTCTTAAAAAATCAATTGCTTTCTCAGAACTATCAAGTGTCGCGAGGGTGTGAATATCTGCCCCAGCGATAAAGCCTTTCTTTTTTAATGAGTGAATCACTACACCCTTGGCATGACTCATGTTGGCAATATCGTGCAATAAACTATTAAGCTCATCTAACACTTCATCGCTGATACTATTAACACTTTCTCCAAAACGATCCAGACCAAGCCAAATAATTTGGTCTGGATCAATTTCCATAACCCAATGTTTATGATTCATAATGATTTACCTCCGTTGTACGTTCAACATACATCGCCCCACCTTGACCACCACCAATACAGATAGCCGCCATGCCTCTTGTACCATGTTGTTGTTTTAATTGTTCTAAGACATGCAAAACGATGCGTGCACCACTAGCACCAATGGGATGACCTGCAGCAATGGCACCGCCATCTTGATTAACGCGATCACGCGCTGGAGCGCCCATCACAGCATTGAGGTTTAATTCTTGACGACAATATGCTTCATCATCCCATGCAGATAAACAAGCTAATACTTGCGCTGCAAAAGCTTCGTTGATTTCCCAAGTATCTAAGTCATTCGGCTGTAAACCTTGTCGTTCTAAAATTGGCGTTGCAGCATGTACTGGCCCTAAACCCATTTGTGATGGCGCAAGTGCCGCCCATTGTGAATCGACAATCCGTCCCATCACAGTTAAACCATGACGTTCGACGGCTTCGGCGCTAGCAAGCAGCAATAAGCAAGCACCATCGGTAATTTGCGAGCTATTACCAGCCGTAACCATGCCATATTTTTTATCAAAAAAAGGTTTAAGTTTAGCTAATTTTTCAACAGTAGAATCAGAACGAATGCCATCATCTCCTGCATAATAATTTCCTTTTTTATCAATGATGGGGGTCACTTCGTGCATACGTCCTTCTGCATAAGCTTTGGCTAAATTTTGATGACTTTCATTTGCAAATTGGTCCATCGCTTCGCGGGTAATACCAAAACGATAAGCCAAATTTTCAGCGGTTTGCCCCATATTCAAACCAACAATCGGATCAGTTAAACCTCGTAATAAAGCAATCACTGGAATAAAAAAAGAAGGTCTTATTTTTACTAAAAGCCCTGCACGTTGTTGCAGATTTTTAGCTGAAAACCAGCGCGCGAGCCATCCGGCCATGTGTTCATTAAATAATAAGGGCGCATGACTCATGGCATCGACACCACCGGCCAATACCAACTGACTGCGACCGTTCGCAATTTGCATGGCAGCATTATCCAGCGCTTGCATGCCAGAAGCACAGTTACGCATCACCGTAAATCCTGGAACTTTATCGCCACACCCCAAACGCAAAGCCACAACGCGGGCAATATTTGCTTCATCAGGGCCTGGCATAGCAGAGCCTAGAATCACTTCATCGAGATCTGTTGGAGAGATAGGTTGACGCATAAGCAGCGGTAAACCTGCAGCAACTGCTAAATCAGAAGCGCTTAATGTTCCTACCCCTTTGGCTTTTAAAAACGGTGTACGATTGCCATCGACAACGTAGACAGCTTTTCCACTTAAATTTGATTTTCCCTGCATCATGCCTCCTACTTTCTTACGAAATCATTGAAACAGCAACGATACCTTAAATTTACAGATCTTAAAACAAATTCTGTCGTTAAAATTGGATTATAGGTTGACGGACATTGATTTACTGGTATACTCTCGGTCGGTCAAGTGGAGAGATGGCCGAGTGGTCGAAGGCGCTCCCCTGCTAAGGGAGTATGGGACAAAATCTCATCGAGGGTTCGAATCCCTCTCTCTCCGCCAAATCGACGCGCCCGTAGCTCAGTTGGATAGAGTATCTGGCTACGAACCAGGGGGTCGGAGGTTCGAATCCTTCCGGGCGCGCCATTTCCAGCCGATTACCTTTAGAAAAGGTTAAAGCACTTCAAAAACACACTAAATATTAAAATGTATCATGTTGTTTCCATGCAATATGGGCGGTAGATTACAGTTTGCTTTTAAAAATCCTCAATCAATCCTTCCTTCCTTCAACAAATCGTTTTTTAACTTATGGTATAATGCAATAAATGTTTTGCTAAAATCAAAACTCGAATATTTTGTTTTTTCTAACTGAGTCATTGTAATATTAAATGGAATATAAGATTGCTTTGCTTGTAGTCGTTGAAATATTGGACAAATTGAATCTGCTGCTTTGGCTATTTTGGCTTCTAATGATTCTTTTTTTTCAAACTCGTACCACAAGGCTTCTAATTCTTTACCAAATGCTGGATACAAGGACATCAATTTTTTAAGCGCATCAATTTCAATTGCCTCCTTATTTTATCTAAATTCATTCTTTATTTCTCGTCTGGTGGCTGAAATGACTTGCCCCACCCCGACCATCGAATTTTCCGGGGTACAATTCTGACTTGGTGTTTCAATAAAATCAGCAAGCAACATATAATATCTCTTTTATATATTTTTTAAACTTATATTTATAAAAAAGTGCGGTGAATGAGCGGTGAAGATTAAAGTGAAAAATAACTTATTGATTATTAATTGATTTTCACTGACTTTTCATCATGTTTTCACCAGAGGTTCAACGTCAAATACTTACTATGTAAGGTGAATAACCAGTTAATTAATTTGAATTTTACCTAAAGCAAACACTCAACTTATATTTTCTGTATTAAATTATTTGAGTTCGCTTACAGCACTTGTCCATAACAGTCTAATATGATGTGTTGAAGAGTGTTTCTATTTAAGTGTCGAAAAATATCATATTTAAAACACTTTAACAATCGCATAATAAATGCACACCAAACAAGAGGCTTATTTATCGTTTATTTATTCTCGATTCTCTATCCTCAATTTTTGATGATTCTGTCATTGCCATAACGCACATCCCGCACAAATAAAAAATAATGCGGGATGTTATCTCTTACTGCCGAATTAAACGGAGATTACCGGCAAAAGCCGTTTGTTCTGTGGAGCGATACGGATTAATATCTAACCCACCCCGCCGCGTATATCGACCATACACGGTCAAGGAAGTTGGTTTGCATTTATGCATGATATCCACAAAGATGCGTTCAATGCATTGCTCGTGAAATTCGTTGTGATTACGGAATGATACGAGATATTTTAATAAGCCCTCACGACTTATTTTTTTGCCAGTATAGGTAATCTGTACACTACCCCAATCAGGCTGATTTGTAACTAAGCAATTCGATTTGAGCAAATCAGAGCATAAGGTTTCACTAACTTCTCCTTCCTCAACTTCTAGAAAAGCTGGTTCAACCAAATACACTGAGCATTCAACATCAAGTTCGTCAATCGATTCGCCCTTGAGTGCTTGGATGTTAAATGCATTGGCTTTATCAAGTGTCACGATTCGAACCACGACATCAACCTCAATACGCTTTTCCAAGTCACGTTTAATCATGAACTCAAGCGTATCAATACTGCTGATTTTTGTGTTGTTAAATGAATTAAAATAAAGTTTTAGCGACTTTGATTCTATCAGTTTTGGAGAGCGACAATCGTAAATAATTTCTGCAATTCCGACCATTGGTTTCCCTTTGTCATTCAGCCATGAGACTTCATAATGATTCCAGCAATCAAAACCATAAAAAGGTAATTTGTTTGAATTAATACCAATTTCTTGGCGCTTTGCAGCACGCGGAATAGGATATAGACGATTCGGATTATAAGCAGATTCATAATCTGATTTTTTACCCAACTCTGATTCATTGGATATCGATTGATATTGTTCTAATATATGATTGTTCATCGAGTTTATCTCCAGTATTTCAATGATTCTGGCATTACTTTTCCAGTTAATGGGCTACCAGTATTTTAGAGGATTTTAGAACTTATGGGTAACGATATGTTTGTGATTCAATGATCATAATGACGATAAATTCCATGCATGATGAAATTAAACAGATTCAATATCAGCAATCTCCGTACGGAGATTCTATCTATTGACTTATTTATAAAAATATTGAATAATATAAGTTCATATACGTAAGGAGAAAAACCATGTCATATGAAGAAATACTCGAATCTATTTGCGAAGAATCTACATTTGAAAAATTGATTCAATATGTAGGTCAAGCGTGCTTTGATCCAGGTGAGTTTAAAGAACTTGGTTAAGTGATGTTTAAAGATATCTTTGAAAAGCATCCCTCGTTAGGGATGCGACATCATCTTGAAACAGTTTTTTCAGACCTCTCTTCTCACGAATTAACCCTTCGTATTCAGGAGTTCTTAAAATTTATCTGTCTTCAGTCACTTAAGGACAGCGGGTTTATACCTGTTTCAGAAGAAATTGATCTCATTTGGCACGAGTATATTTTACAGACGCGTGCCTATGAGACCTTATGTCAGGATTTACCAGGGAAAAAATTTGTTCATCATCAAACCATATCACTTATTGAGTATACGCAACAAAAAAATAATCGTTACGAAATAGCTAAAGCAATGCTAGATTGGATTCCTAAATATCGAAAATATTTTGGAAATTTCACAGAAGAAACCGCACATTACTGGCTTATTGTTGATTTTTTAATTAAAAATCATGGATTCACATTAGAAAAAATAAATAAAATCTAACAAAGAGTTAGGCCCTGGAATCATCAGGTACTAAACCCAAAATACCTTCAATAACAGCGAAAGGTTTAGGAACAACCGTAAGAGTTTCGTTTGTTCTAGAGAAGGTCAAGAACGACTCCAGTATGATTTAAATTTATCGTAACTGCTCATACCCATATGCCGCTGCGCGTCAAATGGGCATGAGAGAATTTTTTTCTCAAACCTATTGACATCATTTTTGAGCATCAATGAGTCATTTTTTCAAATATCAGAAAAAAACGCTGTTGAAAGCTCTTTTTAGATCGAT
>CAMDJY010000066.1 GCA_945901145.1 Legionella genomosp. 1
TTTTCCATGCCTCGGAATGGTCACGCCAAAAACCTTGTTTGTAGGCATGTTTGTTTTCCAAACTCATCAAATACTCCTTCCTGATTGAATGCACAGGAGTATCCGGCTTGAGCTGGAGAATTAAAAGATGTGGTTCATTGAACGCTTACATTTTATTGAAACACCAAGTCAAAATTGTACCCCGGAAAGTTTGAAAATCGGGGTGGAGCAAGTCATTGCTGCATTAAATGAAAATTCATCTCAAATAGTGAGAATCATAAATGCTTGTTATAGCCCAGCAACATATATACTCCACGACTTGGCAAAAAAAATGGAATTACAAAATTGCAAACCACAATTTGCCATACTATACGATAAGCATTTAAATGAGTTGATAGATATGTGTGTGTGGTGCTGGCATGATTTACAACGATTTATTGATAATCAGACGAATGATGTAGAAAAAATTATGGATAATATTAGCCAGAATGAAATTTGTGTTCAGAGATTACTGAATGATCTAAATAACGCTGAAGATATTCTTTGTTATATTAAAGCACTAAGTCCACAATATGAATTTCAAGATCAATTTAGAGACTTGCTTACATCGAATAGGGGATGTACGTTGTAGGAATATTTATGGTGTAGCAAATTTGTAACAAAGTGAAATATAACCCTAGTTGTATCAGGCAGTTTGAGGCAGGAGTTAGTCAATTCGTTACATCGCAACTCGCTGATTTTATTGATAAAAATACTTTGATTACTAGGCTTCGAACCAAGGTGTCGGGGGTTCGAAGCCTTCCGAGCCTACCAGTTTAATTCTGGTAAATCAAATAATTAGTAAGGTCGGGTCTTTCCCAATTGCGGGGGCACTATGCATAAAAATATCCAAATTTCTCGTTTTTATATTGTTTTTATGATAAATTGAACTCAATAAACATATTTTTTGGCGCTTTTCGTGGTAATTCATGCCTATGATATAGCACGTTTTGTGGTTAATTAAGAATGGTTTCAATTTTTTTAGGGGAAATAGTGTCCACGATTAAAGAAAAAATTGGCCAACGAATTTATGAGGCACGTAAAGCAAAGGGATTGAGCCAACAAGGGTTGGCAAATTTGACCATCGATCTCAAACAATCGAGAATTAATAACTGGGAAAATGGGCTACGCACCCCTGGGCC
Source organism: Legionella genomosp. 1 (assembly GCA_945901145.1). GTDB lineage: Bacteria > Pseudomonadota > Gammaproteobacteria > Legionellales > Legionellaceae > JAGVJT01. The sequence continues at coordinate 1,161 of CAMDJY010000066.1, forward strand.
TGAAGAAATTAAACAGTTGGCTAATGCGTTAGAAGTACCCGCGGCTTTTTTAATGTGTTTATCGGATGAAAAACAAGAGAACCAAACTAAAAAACTGGGCCGGTTAATTCCCTTATTCGACCATCATCAGGCATGTGATGCCAAACATTGTCTCAATGAACTACGTGAACAAGCTAGTGCAGATAATGCGGTACTAATTTCTGTTAGCACAGCGTTATTACCAACATTAGAAGGAGATGTATTTGCTTTAAGATGATTGATGACAGTATGATGCCTGAGTTCAGACTTAATGATACCCTGGTGATCGATTCTTCTATGCGGCCAAAACCGGGAAATTATGTAGTAGTTAGGATGGATGGTAAACCTGAAGTGATTATTTGCCAGTACAAAAAACTATCTTATACTTCACCAGAATTTGAATTGTTAACGTTAAATGATAATTGGCCAAACACTAAAGTAGGTGATGATATTAAACTCGATATCGTTGGGGTCGTGGTGCAATATATTAGGAATGTCGCCTGACAAAATTAACAATTTTATTTTGAATACCTTCATATGGATAAAAATATTACAAACGATCCGATAGTGCAATTCTCTGAAATAATCGGGTTAATTCATAATACTCGTGAAAAAGCTTATAAAGCAGTTAATACCCTACTGGTTGATTTATATTGGCAAGTTGGACAATACATTAGCCTGAAAATAAAAAATGCAGAATGGGGTGATGCAATTATCCCTCAATTGGCTAGCCATATTGCTAAAACCCTACCAGGATTGCGGGGTTTTACTAAAGTAAATCTATTCAGGATGCGTCAATTTTATGAAACATATTGCCACGATGAAATTATCTCACCACTGGTGAGACAATTACCATGGACTCATAATTTAATTATATTGAGTCAAAGCAAGAGTAGAGAAGAACGACTGTTCTATGTTAATCAAGCCATTCGCGAGCAGTGGAGCAAACGAGAATTAGAGCGACAATTAAAAGCCGCTCTTTTTGAACGAGCAATGTTACACCCTCAAAAAAGCTCTAAGATACTTACTGAATTAAGACCAGAAGCAATTAGCATATTTAAAGATGCCTATATGGTAGAGTTTTTGGACTTACCAGATGGACACGATGAAATAGATTTACAACGAGGGTTATTACATAAGCTAAAAGATTTTTTAATTGAATTAGGAAAAGATTTTTGCTTTGTTGGCTCAGAATATCCTATCCAAGTTGGTAATCGAGATTTTGCTATAGATTTATTATTTTTTCATCGGGGATTGAACTGTTTGGTTGCATTTGAATTAAAAGTAGGCCGTTTTGAACCAGAATATTTAGGCAAGCTTTCTTTTTATCTTGAAGCATTAGATCAAAATGTAAAAAAACAACATGAAAATCCAGCTATTGGAATATTACTGTGTGCAAATAAAGATGACGAAGTTGTTGAATTTGCTCTAAATAGAACCTTATCACCAGCAGTAATCGCAGAATATAAAACTCAACTACCTGATAAGAAATTATTACGAGAAAAACTACATGAGTTTTTCCTACAAAACGAACAGCCATGATTAAAAAATTACTACCTGATCCACTACAAACCATCCAAAAGCTTATTCAAGAGAAATACAAGGAAGCTAAGGCTATATTTTGGGCGGGTTCTGTTTCTCAAAATCAGGGGACGGATTCATCTGATCTTGACCTTGTTATTGTTTTTGAATCACTGACACACGCTTATCGTGAAGCGTTTGTTTATGATGGATGGCCGATTGATGCATTTATTCATGATCTTGATACCTTGCGATATTTTTTTGAAGAATCAAGGACAGGGAATGGTATCTCTGGTTTGAGCTATATGATTTTGAATGGACGTGAGGTAACCAACCCCAGCGCTTTTTCAAAAAATGTTAAAACACTTGCGCAAGAAGTTTTAAAGGCAGGGCCAGCAACATGGGATCAAGAACAAATTGACAAGGAACGGTTTTTAATTTCCGATGTCTTGGATGATATTAAATATCCAGTCGGGCGCGATGAGCAGATTGCATCTGCTGCATGGTTGCTTGAGGCTTTAGGGCAATTTTATTTTAGAAGCCAAAATAAGTGGTGCGCCAGTGGTAAATCAATTATTCGTTATCTAAAAAATGATAACTCTGCTTTGGCTTCAGAATTCGTGGCTGCGTTTGAAAACCTTTTCCAAAGCAAAGATACTACAGCAATCGAAACTTTAGTTACAAAGATACTGGAACCACATGGTGGCTACCTGTGGGATAGTTTTAGGTCTGATGCATCAAAACAGGCTAAAATTCTAAAACCAATCTTCTTAAAAGAATTAAAAAATAACTATCGAATATATTTAGATGAATCAGATAATGAATGCGCCAGCGAGATTATTCTTAAAGGTTTAAAGGCACACAACGAATCAGAAATTGGATCTTATTCCAGAGAGAATTTTTTACTATTTGTTAAAAATCAGACTGGAGACATCATTGCTGGCCTGAGCGGAGATATCCTTGGTGAACTGTGTGGCGTGAACCGTCTATGGGTTGACCAAGAGCATAGACAGAAAGGAATAGGAAAAAACATTATAAAAGAACTTGAAGAATACGCATTGTCTAAAAAGTGCAAAATAATTCAATTAGACACCACTGAATTTCAGGCGAAGGATTTCTATAAAAATCATGGATATCTAGAAATCGCCACCCTTGACAAAGGGTTTATGGGTTACAATCTGCACATCATGAGAAAAAATTTACCTGACAGCAAGTCAGAAGCGGTTTCAAACAAAATCCTCGACGAACTTAAGGCAAGAGAACCTATTTTTCATCATCCCGAAAAGTTTGGAAAAACAAAACGAGATATTGAGAACCAAATGTGCGATGAATTTTGGGAGGTTGGTGCATCAGGCAATGTCTACACTAGGGCAAACGTCATAGAAACTCTGCTTGAGCGGTATAACGACCCAAGCTATCAAGATATTTGGGAAACAAAAGACTTTGTGCTCACCCAAATCGCACCAGATAATTATTTACTGACATATGTTCTTATCCAAAACAAAACAAGAGTGACAAGAAGATCGACCCTTTGGCGAAGAGTAAATGGTTGTTGGAAGATCCTCTATCATCAAGGAACCGTAATCAAGGTGTAATGCTATGAATAAAATAATTCTCTACATTGCAACTTCACTTGATGGTTTTATCGCCGATATTCATGGTGGTGTTGATTGGCTTCCTCACCCAAAAGACGATGTTGAACTAGAGACTGTTGGTTATAACGTTTTAATGTCTCGTATCGATACGATTTTGATGGGAAGCCGAAGCTACAAACAAATTTTAAATTTTGGTGATTGGGGCTGGCCGGATAAGAAAACTTATGTTTTCACCTCTAAACAACTTGAAATCGATAAACCCTGTATCAGCATTACGCACGACAACCCATTTGAGTTTATGGCCAAGTACCTGTCATGCATTTAAAGCGCTGGTATCTGGTCTATTGCAAGATAAAAAGTTATTTGTTACGGAACTGGGCCGATAGTTGCCTATTTTGGGTAACATTTATTTTTAGGCAACTCGCACACCAGATGATGACTTGATTAATAGCGTCTTAAGAGTATAATTTAGTCAAGTGGATTGGGGGAATTCTGGTCTGCTAAATTCCGAGCGTACCATTGAATTTTTAACTCAAAAAAAACACTTGTTATCTAAGGAAAATCAATAAAATGGATATTTTTAATCAGATAATAGAAGTTAAATTTCATCAGGATGCAACGTGCCAATGTAGCAAAATTCCCACAATTATTCATGAGTTAACACAATCTCTCGTTGTGATCCAAGCCTATGTTAACGGTTGCACTGAACGCATGAAAGACAATACTCTGAATCATGAGCAAATCGCCATGGTGTTAGGAAAGATTAACCATCATACTGAAAAGATTAGCGATAAAATTTATAGTATGCTCTGAATTTAAAGAGATTGACTGCAGATAATGTTTATTTTATGGACATAATATGATATCAACAGACCACACTGTATTTATCATTGATGATGATACTGAGGTATGTGCCGCGTTAAGATGGCTCTTTGAATCGATCCATCTTAATGTCGAAACTTATCATAGCGCTCCTCTTTTTCTGAAGCAATTAAAAAACAACAAACCAGGTTGTCTTATCATTGATGTTCGGATGCCAGAGATGAGTGGGCTTGAATTACTGGAGCAGCTAAAAGTACAAAAGAGCCGCTTACCTGTAATCATTATGACAGGATATGGAGATATTCCCATGGCTGTTCGTGCCATGAAAGCCGGTGCTTTAGATTTTTTTTTAAAACCATTTAATGATCAATATTTACTAGAAATTGTTCAAAAATACATAAATCAATCTATCAATAATCATTCATTTATTCATTCAACTCACGACATTAATGAACGAATTAATTGTTTATCCGACCGAGAGCGTCAAATTATTGAATTGATAATGGATGGAAGTTTAAATAAAGAAATAGCTTTTAAATTATCGATATCCTTATCAACAGTAGAGGCTCATCGAGCAAATATAATGAAGAAAATGAAAGCTAAAAACCTGGCACATCTGATTAAAATGTATGCACAAGTACAGTTTATTAAACAATATACCTAACAAGCTTGTTTATTAGTTAAGCGTTCTTAATTAATGATTGACTCAAAATTCTAAACTGATACTCTGCTGTTAAAACTTGATGAAGAAACTTATAATAAAAAAAACATGAAGGATCATAATAATAAAAAGCAGGTTTCTCGAAAAAATCCAACTATAGAAGAAAATAATAAAGATTTTCCCTTTATTGTTGCTATTGGGGCATCTGCGGGTGGACTTGAAACCTTAAAAACCTTTTTCATGCATTCAATACCAAACGCAAATATTGCCTTTGTTATTCTTACTCACCTTAGTCCTGATCGGGTCAGTGTATTACCAGAGTTGTTACAGCAATATACTCCAATTAAAGTCTTGCCTATTAGCAATCAACAACAAGTCATAGCTAATCATATTTATGTCTTACCACCTGGAAAAAAAGTAGCGATTCATCAGGGTATATTAGAGTTAATTGAGCAGATTCCAACTCCCCATCATGCCAAACTACCTATTGATTTCTTTTTAAGTTCTTTAGCAAAAGATCAAGGAGAAAAGGTAATTTGTGTGATTTTATCAGGCATGGGCCATGATGGAACCTTAGGACTAAGAGCCCTTCGAGAAAATGGAAGCTTGATAATTGCACAAAATGCAAAATCAGCTCTTTATGATGGGATGCCTCAAAGTGCTATCAATACTGGTTTAGTTGACTACATCCTAGCCCCAGAAGACATGTATGCCTTTATTTTAAAATATATTACAGATTTTAATGATAAAACCATTGCTATTGATAAAAATCTCTTAGCTGAGTTGCAACAAATATTAACTTTGATTAAGCATCAAACTGGGCATGATTTTTCTCTTTATAAACATAATACTATCTTCCGGCGTATTCAAAAACGACTGGATTCACTGCAAATTAGTAACTTATCCGACTATGTTTACTATTTGCATCAAAATCCGGCTGAAATAAATATACTTTTTCAAGAGTTGCTTATTAATGTCACTAATTTCTTTCGTGATCCTGATGCCTTTGAATTATTAAAAAAACAACTATTGGAAAAAATATTAATTAATAAATCAGAGACTAGCTGTCTAAGAGTATGGATTCCTGGGTGCTCAACTGGAGAAGAAGTTTACTCAATTGCAATTATAATTTATGAGTGTAGGCAGCATTTAAAATTCGATTTTAATGTGCAAATTTTTGGAACAGATATTGACGAAAATGCAATTGAAATCGCAAGAGCAGGTATTTTTCCCAAGAGTATTCGAGAGAATATAACACCAGAAAGATTGGAACGATTTTTTATTATAGAAAATGGTTTTTATAAAATTATTCCGGATATTCGGAAAATGATCATTTTTGCAACGCAGAGTATTATTAAAGATCCGCCTTTTACGAAGTTAGATTTACTCAGTTGTCGTAATTTATTAATTTATTTAAGCGCTAAATTACAAAAGAGAATTTTGACTTTACTTCACTATAGCTTGAAGCCGAATGGATTATTATTTCTTGGTACTTCAGAAACCTTAGGTGGTGCAGCGAATTTTTTTAATATCATAGATAAAAAATGGAAGATTTTTCAACGTAACCAAGATAGCTCTTCATTTAACTCTGCTAGATCTATTACTTCTCCAAATCAAGCTTCAAATATTATTAACGAAAAAGTAACGGAAAAAAACATGACTGAGATTGAACCGAGCCTATCGAATTTAATCAAGAATATATTGCTCAAATATTATACTCCTGCCTGTGTGGTTATCGATGAAAAAGGAGCGATTATCTATGTTTATGGGCGCACTAGTCGATTTTTAGAGTTTGCCCCAGGAGAAGCACGGCTGTTATTTTGGGAGATGATAAGTCCCGAATTAAAGT